>JBIMKC010000033.1:0-17500 GCA_043673925.1 Chromatiales bacterium
ATCATGTCCACGGTGACGGCGATGCGCAGTTGCGGGCTGGTGCGGAACTCCTGGATGAGGCTTTCGGATTTCTCGTAGCGCTTGGTTTCGGTATTGTAGGTCTTGTAGGTGATCTTCTTGCAGAAGTCGTTGCCCTTACCGAAAACCTCGCGGCAGATGTGGACGGCGTCCTCGGCGTGGCTGTCGTCCTTGGCAAAGATCAGCGTCTTGGGCACGAGCACGCGGCCGGGGAAGAGTTCGGTCGGAAGGGCTTGCTTCCAGGCTTGCAGCACCGTGCGGATCTGCGAGGGGACGACGACGGAGCGGTCCAGTTCCGTACGTTGGTATTCGAGGTCTTCGTCCAGCCGCTCCCAGCGGGTCTTGCGGGTGTCCTTGCTGCGGCGGTCTATGTAGTTGCCGGCTTCGACCTTGGCGCCTTTCTCGGTGACTTCGGTGCGGATGCGGTAGACGTCGTAGCCGACGTTGACGCCGTCCGCCACGGCGCGCTCGTGGCCGTATTCCATCACCAGGTTCTGGTTGAAGAAGCCGATGGTCTGCTTGCTGGGCGTGGCGGTGAGGCCGATGAGGTGGGCGTCGAAGTATTCGAGCACCTGGCGCCAGAGGTTGTAGATGGAGCGGTGGCACTCGTCGGTGACGATGAAGTCGAAGGCCTCTATGGGAATCTTTGGGTTGTATTCCACGTCCTTCGTTCGATCATCGGCGGCGCTGATCTCGAAAGCGGAAAGCTCATCGGCATCATCCGGCAGTTCTTCCCCGCGCAGCAGCGAATAGAGCCGCTGGATGGTGGTGATGGTGCCACGGTTGCTGTCGGTCCAGTCGAAGTGGCTCGATTGCAGGCGCTGGATGTTGTAGGTCTCGGTGAACTTGCGGTTGGTGTCGGGCAGGTTGTATTGATCGAACTCGCCCTTGGCCTGTTTGCCCAGGTTGTCGCGGTCCACAACGAACAACACGCGGCGCGCATTGGCGTGCTTGATGAGGCGGTAGGTGAAGGCGCAGGCGGTGTAGGTCTTGCCGGCGCCGGTGGCCATCTGGATCAGCGCGCGGGGCTTATCCTGCGCGAGCGACTGCTCCAGGCGGGTGACGGCTTCGATCTGGCAATCGCGCATGCCGGTGGTGATGAGCGGCGGCATCTTGCGCAGCCGGGCGCGCAACGTGTCGGCTTCAGTCAGCCAGATGGCGAGGGTTTCCGGCTTATGGAAGGCGAAGACATTGCGCGAGCGCGGCTCCGGATCGCGCGTGTCGCGGAAGAGGGTTTCCACGCCTGTGGATTCATAGAAAAACCGCAGCTTGGCCTTGGCCTGGAGAAAGGGCGGCAACTGGCCCGCATAGAACGCGGATTGCTCGGCGACGCCGGAGAGCAGCACGCCTTCTTTCTTGGCTTCGATGATGCCGACTGCAGCGCGGTCCAGCATCAGCAGGTAGTCGCAGCGACCTTCCTTGAGCGGCACTTCGCGCAAGGCGATACCGGGCTCGGCGTTGGGGGCGTAGGCACGGTAGTCCTGCACTGCCCACCCGGCGGCGGTGAGCAGAGCGTCGATAGTCTCCCTCGCGAGCTCTTCTGGGGTCGGCATCAGGGCAAAGGGTAACACAACAGACCCCGGGCTTAACGGGCATCAAAACGAAAGTGCGGGCAGCGGTGCGTCACCCACCACGCCATTGACCGCTTTCGATTTTCCGGCCTACCGGATACATTTAGCTAACTTGTTAGTTTTGTCATATTGTCCCGGTGTTAATGTGATCCGCATCCTCGGTATCGATCCCGGTTCCCGGATCACGGGCTATGGCGTCATTGATGTGGACGGCCCGCGCACGCTCTATGTCGCCAGCGGTGGCATAAAGACCGCGGGCGATGCACTGGCCCCGCGGCTTAGCCGCATCTTCGATGGTGTTACGGCGGCGATAGAAGAATATAATCCGCAAGAGATGGCGGTGGAGCTTGTATTTATGAACCGCAACGCGGACTCCGCCCTGAAGCTTGGCCAAGCCCGCGGGGCGGCGCTGGTGGCCGGGGCGAAGCGTGGTTTACCGGTGTTTGAGTTTACCCCGGCGCAAATTAAACAGGCCATCGTCGGCCGGGGCAATGCCGAAAAGGCTCAAATCCAACACATGATCAAGGTGCTGCTGAACCTCGAGGCGCCGCCTGATACCGATGCCGCGGACGCCCTCGCGGTCGCGCTGTGTCATGGCCACACGCGCCAAGGGCTGCTACGCATGCCCGGCGTGCGGCGCAGCCGGCGGCGGCGGTTTCTATGATCGGGCGCATCCGCGGACTGCTGATCGAAAAGCGGCCTCCGCATCTCCTGCTCGAGGCCCACGGCATCGGCTACGAGCTGGAGGCGCCGCTGAGCACCTTTGACCGGCTGCCTTCACTCAACGCCGAGGTCCTGTTGTACACGCATCTTGCCATCAGGGAGGACGCGCACCTCCTGTTCGGCTTTTTAACCGAGTCCGAACGGCGGCTGTTCCGCGCCTTGCTCAAGGTCAGCGGGATCGGCGCCCGCACCGCGCTCGCCATTCTCTCCGGATCCGATGTCGAGGAATTTACAAAATGCATCCACGCGGAAGACATCGCCCGGCTGACAAACCTGCCCGGGATCGGCAAGAAGACCGCCGAGCGGCTGGTGATCGAGATGCGCGACCGCATTGCCTATTGGGCACCGCGCGCGGCGGCCGCGGGGGGAGCGGCCTTCGCGGGGCCCCATGACGCCTTGGCGGACGCGATCGAGGGTCTGGTGGCGCTCGGCTATAAAGCTCACGAGGCCGGGCGCTACGTGCAAGCCATCGATACCGCCGGGATGACGAGCGAAGCCATCATCCGCGCGGTGCTGCGCTCACAAGCATGACGGATCCCAATCCAGTGATTCTCCCCGAAGCAATCCCCAGCGACGCGGACGAGGCACTACGGCCGCGGCGGCTCAAGGATTACGTCGGCCAGACACCAGTGCGCGAACGCCTGGAAATCTTCATCACCGCCGCGCGCCGGCGGCGCGAGCCGCTCGATCATGTGCTGCTTTTTGGCCCGCCGGGACTCGGTAAGACGACGCTGGCCCATATCATCGGCAACGAGCTGGGGGTCGCTTTGCGTCAGACCTCCGGTCCGGTACTGGAGCGCCCCGGCGATCTGGCCGCGATCCTGACCAATCTCGAGCCACGAAACGTGCTCTTCATCGACGAGATCCACCGCTTAAGCCCGGTGGTGGAGGAGATCCTGTACCCGGCGCTCGAGGAGTTTCAGATCGATATCATGATCGGCGAAGGTCCGGCGGCCCGCGCCATCAAACTGGATCTGCCGCCGTTTACCCTGGTCGGCGCCACCACCCGCGCCGGGCTGCTCACCTCGCCGTTGCGAGACCGCTTCGGGATTGTCGAACGGCTGGAATTCTACGACGCGGAGGATCTGACCCACATCGTGCGGCGCTCGGCGCGCATCCTCGGCGTCGCCGTCGATGCCGAGGGCGCCGGGGAGATCGCGCGGCGGGCGCGGGGCACGCCGCGCATCGCCAACCGTCTGCTGCGCCGCGCGCGGGATTACGCCGAGGTCCGCGGCGATGGAGAGGTCAACGTGGACATCGCCAAGCGGGCTTTGGAATTGCTCAGCGTCGACACCCGCGGCTTTGACATCATGGACCGCAAGCTGCTCTTGACGATTATCGAGAAATTCGATGGCGGGCCCGTCGGCGTCGACAGCCTGGCCGCCGCGATCGGGGAAGAGCGGGGGACGATCGAGGATGTGCTGGAACCGTTCTTGATCCAGCAGGGATTCATGATGCGTACCCCAAGGGGACGGATGGCGACGCGCGCCGCGTGGTTGCACTTCGGAGCCGCACCGCCCGAGCACCTCGCGAGCCAACCCGATCTGTTCGGCGAGCGCTAAGCGCGTTCCCAAACCCATACCCCCTTCGATTTTAGCCGAGCTTACAAATGGCGACTGATCTTTCGATTACCAATTTGATCCTGGGCGCCAGCCTATTGGTCAAGTTCGTGATGGTGGTTTTAATCGCCGCTTCGCTTTGGTCCTGGACGGTGATCTTCAATAAACGCGCCGTGGTCAGGAAAGCGCAGCGCGATGCGGCTAAATTCGAGGATCGCTTTTGGTCGGCCGATGACCTCACCGATCTCTATAACCGGATCGCGCAGCGCAGCCACGAGCCCTCGGGGCTCGAACGGATCTTTGAAGCCGGTATCAAGGAATTCGCGCGCTTGCGCCAGCAAGAGGGCATCGAGCCAGGCGCCGTCTTGGAGGGCGCGCAACGCTCGATGCGCGTGGCCCTGAACCGTGAGATCGAAGACCTCGAGCAGAGCTTGCCGCTGCTCGCCACGGTGGGCTCGGTGAGCCCGTACGTGGGCCTCTTCGGCACCGTCTGGGGCATCATGAACTCCTTTCAAGCCCTGGCCAATGTGCATCAAGCAACGCTCGCCATGGTGGCCCCCGGGATCTCCGAGGCCTTGATCGCCACGGCCATGGGCTTGTTCGCGGCCATTCCCGCGGTCATCGCCTACAATCATTACGCCAACGATATCGACCGCATGTTCAGCCGCTACGACATATTCCTGGAGGAGTTTTCCTCCATTTTGCACCGCCAGGCGCACGCCTGAACGAAACATGGCCGGGGGAGTCTCAAGGGCATGGCGGTGAGACACAAGCGTAAGCGCCTGATGTCGGATATCAACGTCGTCCCCTACATCGATGTGATGTTGGTGCTGCTGATCATCTTCATGATCACCGCGCCGCTCATCACCCAAGGGGTCAAGGTGGATCTGCCGCAAGCCGCCTCCGAACCGGTGCCCCCGAGCGATACCGAACCGCTGATCATCACAGTGGACAGGAAAGGTAATTACTATATTGATTTTGGGGACCGCCAGCACGATCCCGTGAGCAAAGAAACGCTGCTAAACCGCGTCCAGGCCGTGCTGCGTTACAAACCCAATGTGCCGGTCCTCGTCAACGGCGATCAGGCGGTCGCGTACGCGCGCGTGGTAGAGCTGATGGCGGCGCTCCAGGGCGCCGGTGTGCAAGGGGTTGGGCTTATGACGCAGCCGCCGGAACGCTGACGGCACGATGGTTCGAAGGCGGCTGCGCTCGTTCCGATCGTTTATCTATGCTATTGCGATCCATGCGATTGCGATTGCATTGTTAACGCTGAGCCTGAACCTGAGCGACCGTCCGCCCTCATCCAAGCCAAGCTCTCAGATCGTACAGGCGGTCGCCATCGATGAGCGCAAGGTCGAAGCCGAGGTACGACGGCTGAAGGAGGCCGAACGGCGCAAGCGCAAAGACGAAGAAGCGCGCCGTGAGGCACTTGAACGCGATGTAGCCAGCGCGAAGCAGAAGCGTCAATCCGAGGAGAAACGCTTAGAGGAACTCAAGAAAGAACAAGCCATCGTACAAGAGCAAAAGCGGGAACAGCAACTTAAAGAGGTTAAAGAAAAACGCCAACGCGAGGAACGGAAGAAACTACAGCTGGTCGAGGAGCAGAAGCGAATCGCGCAAAAAAAAGCGCTCGCGAAAAAACGTGAAGAACGCCAGCAGGCCGAAGCGGAGAAGAAACGTCTCGCCGAGGAGCAACGCAAGAAGGCCGAGGCCGAGAAAAAGCGTAAAGAGGAAGAGCGGCGCCAGCGGGAACTAGCCGCGGCCCTGGCCGCGGAGGAAAAAGCCCGCGCCGAGGCCAAGGAGCGCGAGCACGATCAAAGTGAAATCAACAAATATATTAAACTCATCCGGACTCAGATCGGCAACACCTTCAATTATCCCGAGCGGGGACTGTCGTGCGAACTGTTGGTCAAGATGGTGCCCGGGGGCGACGTCGTGGACGCCAAGGTGATACGATCGAGCGGCAGCGCGGTTTTTGACCGGCAAGCGGAGATCGCGGTACGCAAGGCGTCACCGCTACCGGTACCCGACGATCCGCGCCTGTTTCAGCAACTGCGCGAGATCCAATTCGTCTTCGAACCGGAGGTGTAGGCTTGAAGTGCTTGTATAGAGCGGCTGTGTGTCTTGCGTTATTGGCCTGGTATGCAAACGCGCAGGCGGTATTAAAAATAAAAATCACCCAGGGCGTCGCCAGCGCGCTCCCGATCGCAATCGCCCCGTTCGATCCGCCCGGATCACAACGGCCGGCCGTGGATATCGCCGCGATCGTTGCCGAGGATTTAGAAAGCAGTGGTCGCTTCGTCCCGATGCCGCGCGCCGATATGCCATCGCATCCTCACGGGTTCTCCGAAATCAATTTTGCCGATTGGCGCCGGGTCGGGATGGACAATTTGGTGATTGGGACCCTCCGGCCCGGTATCGAGACGGACTACCAGGTCGAGTTTTGGCTGGTCGATGTGTATAAAGGCGCACAACTTCTGGCGTATAAGGTCCCCGCGAAAGCGGCCCAGTTGCGCTTGGTGGCCCACCAGATCAGCGACGTGATCTACGAGAAGCTGACCGGCGTCAAGGGAGCCTTCGCCACCCGCATCGCTTATGTCACGGTCCAGCAGCGCAGCGGACGGAACAAGATCTACGGGCTGCAAGTAGCCGATATCGATGGGGAGAATGTACAGACCCTATTGACCTCACCGCAGCCGCTGATGTCGCCGGCGTGGTCACCGGACGGGAGGCGTCTTGCCTATGTTTCGTTCGAAGGCCGTAGCTCCACCATCTACGTTCAAGATCTCGGGAGCGGTCACCGCGACAAGGTAGCCGCGGAAACGGGGATCAACAGCGCCCCGGCGTGGTCGCCGGACGGAGGAAGGTTGGCGTTGACGCTGTCGCGCGATGGGGATCCCGAGATTTATGTGCTAACCCTCGCGAGCCGCCAACTGCGGCGCATCACGAACGACCCGGCCATCGATACCGAACCCTCCTGGTCACCGGATGGAACCCGTTTGGCGTTTACTTCCGACCGGGGCGGGGGGCCACAGATTTATGAAGTCTCGGTCTCCGGTGGACACCCGCGACGTTTGACACACGAAGGGAACTATAACGCTCGCCCCCGCTATTCGTCGGACGGGAAATTATTGGCGATCGTTCACGGCGACGGCGGCAGTTACCGGATCGGCACCTACGACATGGAAAGCGAGCGCCTGGCGATATTGACCGACACCCGCTTGGACGAGTCTCCGAGTTTCGCCCCCAACGACAGCATGATCATCTATACGACGGTCGGGCCGCGGGGCACCGAGCTGGCGGCCACCTCGATCGATGGCCGAGTGAAGCAACGCCTGGCATTGTTGCGCGGGGAGGTCCGCGAACCGGCGTGGGGCCCGTTCAGATATTAGAATCACACAAGCACAGAGGAGATAAAACGATGCAGACCATGAACATGCGAATGCTTATTCTCGCGCTGTCCGCTCTCGTAGTGGCCGGATGTCAAACCGTGGATGAGCTAAGTAAAGAAGACAGTGCGGCCACGGTGGAAGACCAAGGGATTTCTCCGGCCGAGATGGAGGCCATGGACGCGCAAGCCGGTGGCGCAGGTAAAGGTGACCCGAATGCTGATGTGAGCGACGGGGGACGCGGTGGAGGTGGGGCGCGTGTGATCTATTTTGAATACGACAGCGATGAGATCCGCCCGGAATTTCGATCGGCGATCGAAGCCCACACGGCGTACATCACGAGCCACCCCGACACGGTTATCACGCTCGAAGGGCATGCCGATGAACGCGGCTCGCGGGAATATAATCTAGCCCTCGGGGAACGCCGTGCGCTCGCGGTGCGCAAACAGATCACCTTGCTTGGCGGTTCCGCCTCCCAGATCCGCAGCGTAAGCTACGGCGAGGAACATCCGGATTCCCCCGGACATGACGAAAGCGCCTTTTCCCTCAATCGACGCGTAGTGATCAGCTACTAGAAACCATGTCCGGCACGGCAATTCGCTCATGGCCCGGCGCGTTGTTTTTAACGGCCTGTGCGCCTCTTTGCGTCATGGCGCAATACGAAGCTCCCATCGTCGAAGGCAATCCACCGAGTGTTGAGGCCCGGCTCGGACGGCTGGAACGGCTGCTCACGAACCGCGGTATGCTGGACCTTCTGGACCAGGTCGAGCGCTTGCGCCAAGAGGTGAAACGGCTGCGCGGGGAGATGGAAGTACAGGCGCATCGGCTCGAAAAATCCGAAGAGCGCGATGAACGACTGTATTCCGACCTCGACCGCCGGCTGCAACCGCTTGAAACCGGCGCGGGCGGCGCGAGTGATCCCGGCAATGCTCGCAATGAATCCACAAGCCCCGAGGTAATGAGTCCCCCGCGGGCGGTCGCGCCAGTGGCTTCCCGGCCTATGGACGATTCGAACCGCGCGGTCGAGACTACAGCCGACACGCCGGCCCATGACATCGGCGAGGCCCCGTCTTCCGGACCCGCACCCGGACAAGCACCTTCCGGGGTGGCGCCGGACACGGGCACGACGGTCGCCGCTGCGCGTGCGAGCCACGAGGAAGACGACTACCGACGCGCCTTCGACCTGCTTAAGGTAGGGAACTACAACGACTCCATCTCTGCTTTCAATAATTTTCTTGGGCAGTATCCCAAAAGCGCGCACGCCGACAATGCGCAGTACTGGCTCGCGGAGGCCTACTACGTGACTCAACGGTATCAGCCGGCGATCTCTGAATACACGAAGCTCGTTGAGCGCTACCCGGAGAGTCAGAAATTGACCCATGCCCTCCTCAAGATCGGTTACAGCCACCACGAACTAGGCCAGCTCGACCAGGCCAGGACCAGCCTCGAGAGTCTCCGGGTTCGTTATCCGGGCACCACCGCCGCACGGCTCGCCGACGAGCGCCTACAACGCATTCGCCTTGAGCAACCATGACCCGCGCGCGCACGCTTCTACTCCACGACGCTCATGCCCGCCACCGTTCACAAATCGTCCCCCGAGGCGAGTCTACGCGTCACCGAAATCTTTTTGTCGCTACAAGGCGAGTCGAGCCGCGTGGGTCTACCGACAGTCTTCGTGCGTCTCACGGGCTGTCCCTTACGCTGCCACTATTGTGATACGGCTTACGCGTTCCACGGCGGTACGCGTCTGCAGTTCAATACCATATTAGAACGGATCACGGAGTATCACGCTCGTTATGTCACCGTGACCGGTGGCGAACCGCTCGCTCAGCCCGCATGTCCAGCCCTACTGCAACGGTTGTGTGATCTCGGCTACCGCGTCTCGCTCGAGACGAGCGGCGCCCTCGACATTCGGTCCGTCGATAAGCGAGTCATGAAGGTCATGGACTTGAAGACGCCGGGATCGGGAGAGGCCGGAAAAAACGACTATCGAAATATTCAGTATCTTGCGGCGACCGATGAGGTGAAGTTCGTGATTCGCGACCGCAACGACTACGACTGGGCCAAGGAGATCATGCAGCGCTTTAGCTTTCCATGCGAGATCCTGTTTTCGCCGAGCAGCGGGGAGATCAACCCCGCTCAGATGGCTGAGTGGATCCTGGAAGACCGGCTTCCGGTGCGCTTTCAGATTCAACTTCATAAGGTGATCTGGGGTGAGATCCCCGGACGCTAGTCCACGGCGTGCGGTCGTATTGATCTCGGGAGGGCTCGATTCCAGCACGGCCTTGGCCATCGCCCGCGAACAAGGGTATGCGTGCTACGGATTATGCGTTGACTACGGCCAACGCCACCGTGCGGAGCTTGCGGCGGCCCATCGAATCGCAATCGCGCTAGGTGTCCGCGACTACAAGGTGATGCATTTGGACCTCTCGGCGGTCGGGGGATCCGCATTGACGGACCCGGCCGTCGCCGTGCCGGAGACACCGACCGAAGGGATCCCAGTCACCTACGTGCCTGCACGCAATACTTTGTTACTCGGCTTGGCCTTGGCGTGGGCGGAGGTGCTCGAGGCTTGGAATATTTTTATCGGGGTTAATGCGATCGATTATTCCGGGTATCCCGACTGCCGCCCGGAATTCATCCAGGCCTTCGAAGCCATGGCGCAACGCGCGACCAAGGCAAGCGTGGAGGGAAAGCGCTTTAAAATACATACCCCGCTTATCGAGTTAAGCAAGGCCCAGATCATCGAGCAAGGCCTACGCCTGGGCGTCGATTACAGCATCACGGTCTCGTGTTATCAGGCCGACGACGAGGGACGCGCCTGCGGGGTATGCGACGCCTGTCGCTTTCGTCGCGCCGGTTTCGAATGCGCCGGCGCGCCGGATCCGACGCGTTATCGCTGAATCATCGCGCGGCTGTCTCGCTGGCTCGGCAGTGACCCGTAGGATTAAAAAAAGCGCTAGTCAATGCCACGGCCGTAAAAAGATCGTAAAATAAGACATATCGATATGCATATACGCCATTTCACGGCAAAGCGTTTGGCCTGTTATATTAATAAAAATGCGAAGAGCGTAGCGCAATTGAAGCAAGATGAAGGATAGTCTGAATGATCAACAAAAACATTGAGAACTTAGCCGTTAAATACGATCATAAATCTCCCCAAGAGATTCTGGCGTATGCGCTAACGGCATATGAGCACGTCGCGATCTCATTCAGCGGTGCGGAAGACGTGGTGCTCGTGGATATGGCGACGAAAATAAGAAACGACGTCCGTATTTTTTCTCTGGACACCGGGCGCCTGCACGCAGAAACCTATCGGTTCTTGGAACGCGTAAGGGATCGATACCAGATCCAGATCGAGGTGTTGTTCCCTGATCCGCTCGCGGTAGAGCGTTTGGTGCGCGAAAAGGGATTATTCAGTTTTTATAAAGACGGCCATAAGGAATGTTGCGCTATCCGAAAGGTAGGACCGTTACGCCGGAAACTTCAATCGCTAGATGCCTGGATCACGGGCCAGCGCAAAGATCAAAGCCCGGGGACTCGGATCGAGCTTGCCGTCATCGAGAAAGACGCCGCGTTTTCAACCAAAGAACGCTCGCTAATCAAGTTTAACCCGCTCTCCAATTGGAGCTCGGCGGAGGTGTGGCGTTACATCCAGACACACGATGTACCCTATAACGAATTGCATGAACGGGGATTTATCAGTATCGGGTGTGAACCGTGCACAAGGCCGGTGCTACCGAATCATCACGAGCGAGAAGGGCGGTGGTGGTGGGAAGAAGCCACCCAAAAGGAATGCGGGCTGCATACAGGAAATCTGGCTGCCGTAGCTCGTGGTTAAACCGTGCATATAACGTTCGTAAAAAAAATCATGGCCGATGGTCTCCCGTGCCGCAAATGCATAGAGGTGCACGAGCGTCTGAAGGGAGCGAATTTACTCGAACGCATCGACAACATCATAACAGCCGACGAGCGGGATGCTGCGAGCGAGGGCATGACGCTTGCCCGCGAATATAAAGTGGACCGCGCGCCCTTCTTTCTAGTCCGCGACGAAGCGAATGCGGTTCGTGTGTATACCTCTTACTTTCGATTCGTCAAGGAAGTATTAAACCGCGAGGTTTCAGAAATAGACGCCGTTGGCGAAATGATGGAGCAGGTGCCGGATTTTCTATAGTCGGCCACCGCTATAATGCCTGCCGGATGCCAGCCCTCCCGGGCTAACGAACGGGCAGGTCGCGGGTGTTTATAAGCTGTTCTATTTCCTCTCTTGTCCCAGCGCCGCACGCCGCTTCAACAACCTCGCGGGTAAGGTGCGGGGCAAAACGCTCAATGAAATTGTACATATAGCCCCGAAGAAAAGCGCCTTTACGAAATCCGATTTTCGTGGTACTCGGTTCGAACAGATGGCCCGCATCTAATGCACATAGTTCGCTATCGGCATTCCGGTCATAGGCCATAGTCGCTATTATTCCAACGCCCAGGCCAAGCTTGACGTACGTCTTTATGACGTCGGCGTCCACCGCGGTAAGCACGACACGCGGGGTAAGCCCGCGTCTATTGAAGGCCTGATCCAGCTGGGAACGGCCCGTGAAACCGAACACGTAGGTAATCAAAGGATAATCGGCGACGGCTTCGAGCGTCAGTGGCGATGCCGTCGTCAGCGGGTGATCGCGCGGCACAATGACGCTGCGGTTCCAGCGATAACAAGGCAGCATGACGAGATCCTCAAAAAGTTCTAAGGCCTCCGTCGCGATGGCAAAATCCACTCGGCGAGTCACGGCCAGCTCGGAGATCTGCACCGGTGTTCCCTGGTGCATATGCAGCGCGACCTGAGGATACGTTTTGATAAAGGCCTTGATCACATCCGGCAAGGCATAGCGGGCCTGCGTGTGGGTCGTCGCGATGGATAAACTTCCGCGCCGATTGTCCTTGTGCTCCGTCGCTATGCACCGAATCTTTTCAACCTCGGCGAGAATTTGATCTGCCACCGGTAAGATGGCCTGTCCGGCAGGCGTTAGGGCCGCTACGTGCTTACCACTGCGCAGTAATAAGCCCACACCTAGCTCTTCTTCGAGTAATTTAATCTGCTTACTTATACCTGGCTGCGAGGTATAGAGCCGCTCGGCGGCCGCCGACACGTTTAGTTTCTGGCGCGTAATCTCGACGAAAAATCTTAATTGCTGCAACTTCATTAGGCGACGGTTGATTTATAGCTATATATGATAAAAATATAACTCGTTTGCGCCGCAGCTCTCGGTATGTGCGACAGGACATCCAAGTCCCTCTCGCACCCTCGGTCTCGCGGCGATGGTGCTGTTGTTAAAAAACCAGCTTGTCGACTTCAGTTTGAAGGAACAGTTTTCCGCGTTACGGGCTATTCACCGCCGCCTAAAGACACCGATTACGTTCGTTCGTTGTTGGAGTTTTTCTCGGTGTTTTAGTAACACTCTCGTCGGGTCGGAGCCGGTGCGTTGGAGCCGCAACTATATTTTTGATCTATCCGCGTTTGCCCGCCGTCTCGATCGTGGGCACCGATTTAGCGCACGCCGTGCCTCTTACGGCGGTTGCGGGTCTAGGCCACGCCCATCTCGGTACCGTCGACTTTGTGTTGCTCGGAAGCTTACTAGTGGGATCGCTGCCTGGGACCTATCTCGGGAGTCACCTGGGGATCCGGCTTCCGGAGCACATCAATCGCCCCATTCTCGCGAGCATGCTGCGTATCATCGGAGCGCGTATTACGTTTTCGTTCTAGTCGCACTCGCCATAGGCGCGTCGATAATCGAGGGGAAAAGGTTGCATACGCTTGCCTATTAGCCCCCGATTGCCAGCTTGCTCTCACGATAAGCCTTGATCATCGAAGCCATTCTATCCTTGAGCAGCAACTTTTGTTTTTTCAAGTTCTCCAACGAGATATCATCAAGCGGGAGTGCGCCTGTGTTTGCCTGATGCACCTGGTCCTTTAACCCCCTATGCTTCTGGTAAAGCCGTTTGAAATCCTCGCTCGACCCTAAAAGGGCCTGCGTTATCTCATCATCGGATTCAACCATCGTTCCCCCTTTGTTTCTCTGATCGCGCTATAGCGACGCATTTGGCTATCTGGGCAATCTCGCAGTCTCGGCGCTTTACCGCGATTGTTAGCCTCGCCTATAAACCTTTCGTGAGCACACTAAGTTAACCACCATGGAACGCTGTTCAAACTAAATATAGCGCAATTTCAAAACCAAGTCTGCGCGGTGTCGCAAAAATAAAACCCCTGCAATAGGATGCAGGGGTTTTCCTATAAGCGCCTGGCGGTGACCTACTTTCACATGGGCTATCCCACACTATCATCGGCGCTGAACGGTTTCACTACCGAGTTCGAGATGGGATCGGGTGGTTCCCGCTCGCTATAGCCGCCAGACAAACCATTCCTTTCATCGCCAGACAACCGCCTAGCAATTGAAAGACTATCGAACGGTCGTCCTGCGTTCTGGTTGGATCGCTTCTATCGATTGCATTGCATACCACCCTAAACGCAAACTATTTGGGTGTTATATGGTCAAGCCTCACGGTCAATTAGTACTGGTTAGCTTCACACATTACTGCGCTTCCACATCCAGCCTATCAACGTCGTAGTCTTCGACGAACCTTAAGGGACCTCGAAGGTCCAGGGAGACCTCATCTTAGGGAGGGTTTCCCGCTTAGATGCTTTCAGCGGTTATCCCGTCCGTACATAGCTACCCGGCGGTGCCACTGACATGACAACCGGAACACCAGAGGTACGTCCACTCCGGTCCTCTCGTACTAGGAGCAGATCCCTTCAAGTCTCCAGCGCCCACGGTAGATAGGGACCGAACTGTCTCACGACGTTCTAAACCCAGCTCGCGTACCACTTTAAATGGCGAACAGCCATACCCTTGGGACCGGCTTCAGCCCCAGGATGTGATGAGCCGACATCGAGGTGCCAAACACCGCCGTCGATATGAACTCTTGGGCGGTATCAGCCTGTTATCCCCGGAGTACCTTTTATCCGTTGAGCGATGGCCCTTCCATACAGAACCACCGGATCACTAAGACCTACTTTCGTATCTGCTCGACACGTCCGTCTCGCAGTTAAGCACCCTTATGCCTTTGCACTCTATGCGCGATTTCCGACCGCGCTGAGGGTACCTTCGTGCTCCTCCGTTACTCTTTGGGAGGAGACCGCCCCAGTCAAACTACCCACCATACACTGTCTCTGTCCCGGATCACGGGCCCAGGTTAGAACCTCAAACATACCAGGGTGGTATTTCAAGGGTGGCTCCACCGGAACTAGCGTTCCAGCTTCATAGCCTCCCACCTATCCTACACAGGCATATTCAAAGTTCAGTGTAAAGCTGTAGTAAAGGTTCACGGGGTCTTTCCGTCTAGCCGCGGGTACACTGCATCTTCACAGCGAGTTCAATTTCGCTGAGTCTCGGATGGAGACAGAGTGGCCATCGTTACGCCATTCGTGCAGGTCGGAACTTACCCGACAAGGAATTTCGCTACCTTAGGACCGTTATAGTTACGGCCGCCGTTTACCGGGGCTTCGATCAAGAGCTTCGCCTTGCGGCTAACCCCATCAATTAACCTTCCGGCACCGGGCAGGCGTCACACCCTATACGTCCACTTTCGTGTTTGCAGAGTGCTGTGTTTTTATTAAACAGTCGCGACCACCTGGTTACTGCGACCCCCTTCCGCTCCGGCCGCAGGGCCTTCACGTACCGGGGGCACACCTTCTCCCGAAGTTACGGTGCTATTTTGCCTAGTTCCTTCACCCGAGTTCTCTCAAGCGCCTTGGGATTCTCTCCCCGCCCACCTGTGTCGGTTTCGGGTACGGTCTTGTACCACCTGAAGCTTAGGGGCTTTTCTTGGAAGCTGGGCATCAACCACTTCAGCCCGGAAACGGGCCTCGTCATCACGCCTCAGAATTGCCACCCCGGATTTTCCTAGGATGACTCCCTACGCGCTTAAACCGGGACTATCGTCACCCGGCTGGTTTAGCCTTCTCCGTCCCCCCATCGCAGTGGCACGAGGTACAGGAATATTAACCTGTTTCCCATCGACTACGCATTTCTGCCTCGCCTTAGGGGCCGACTCACCCTGCGCCGATTAGCGTAGCGCAGGAAACCTTGGGCTTTCGGCGTGCGGGTTTTTCACCCGCATTATCGCTACTCATGTCAGCATTCGCACTTCCGATACCTCCAGCATGCCTTCCGGCACACCTTCGCAGGCTTACGGAACGCTCCCCTACCACGTGCAGGAGTCCTAAGACACCTACACATCCGCAGCTTCGGTACACAACTTGAGCCCCGTTACATCTTCCGCGCAGGCCGACTCGACCAGTGAGCTGTTACGCTTTCTTTAAAGGATGGCTGCTTCTAAGCCAACCTCCTGGCTGTCTATGCCTTCCCACCTCGTTAACCACTAAGCTGTGATTTTGGGACCTTAGCTGGCGGTCTGGGCTGTTTCCCTCTTCACGACGGACCTTATCACCCGCCGTGTGTCTCCCGTGCTCATACTTCCCGGTATTCGGAGTTTGCAATGGTTTGGTAAGGCACGAATGCCCCCCTAGCCATAACAGTGCTCTACCCCCGGGAGTAATACACGAGGCGCTACCTAAATAGCTTTCGGGGAGAACCAGCTATCTCCGGGCTTGATTAGCCTTTCACTCCTATCCACAGCTCATCCCCTACCTTTTCAACGGGAGTGGGTTCGGGCCTCCAATGGGTGTTACCCCACCTTCACCCTGGCCATGGATAGATCGCCCGGTTTCGGGTCTACTCCCAGCGACTAAACGCCCTATTAAGACTCGGTTTCCCTTCGCCTCCCCTAGACGGTTAAGCTTGCCACTGAGAAGTAAGTCGCTGACCCATTATACAAAAGGTACGCAGTCACGCCTCCGAGGAGGCGCTCCCACTGCTTGTACGCATACGGTTTCAGGTTCTATTTCACTCCCCTCTCCGGGGTTCTTTTCGCCTTTCCCTCACGGTACTGGTTCACTATCGGTCGACAGGTAGTATTTAGCCTTGGAGGATGGTCCCCCCATGTTCAGACAGGGTTTCTCGTGCCCCGTCCTACTCCTCGTCACCCACATACCTGGTATTTCGCCTACGGGACTATCACCTTCTATGGCCCGACTTTCCAGACGGTTCGGCTATACATGGTGTGCTAACAGTGACTGGGCTGTTCCGCGTTCGTTCGCCACTACTAACGGAATCTCGGTTGATTTCTGTTCCTCCGGGTACTTAGATGTTTCAGTTCCCCGGGTGTTGCTTCCTGGCCCTATGGATTCAGGCCAGGATACCGCTTGCGCGGTGGGTTTCCCCATTCGGACATCCCCGGATCAAAGCCTGTTTGCCGGCTCCCCGAAGCTTATCGCAGGCTGCCACGTCCTTCATCGCCTCCTGTCGCCAAGGCATCCACCGTATGCGCTTCTTCACTTGACCATATAACCCCAAACAGTCTGGGTTATAGATAGTTGTGCGAATGCAATCGATTTATATCTTGCGATGAGTCATTTCTGACTCGTTCAATGTTGCTGGACGACCTTCCGATTTTTTAAAGAGCGGGTCGCGAGCGATACGCCCGCAACCAAACCCGCCAACCATGCAGCGGGCACCATTAAAACATTCGCTCGGCCAGGGATACATCGATACCCATGGCCAACCTGTTACCAAGCTATGGTGTGGAGCCAGGCGGGATCGAACCGCCGACCCCCTGCTTGCAAAGCAGGTGCTCTCCCGGCTGAGCTATGGCCCCAGCGTCGCATTCATCCCGCTATATCGTTTGGGGTATACCGCACCGCTTGTGGTGGGTCTGGGTGGACTCGAACCACCGACCTCACCCTTATCAGGGGTGCGCTCTAACCGCCTGAGCTACAGACCCAAGTAACGGGCCCTCTCAATCAAACAATTTGTGTGGGCGCCTATCGTCACAGAATCTTCACTTTCACTTTGAAAGGAGGTGATCCAGCCGCAGGTTCCCCTACGGCTACCTTGTTACGACTTCACCCCAGTCATGAGCCATACCGTGGTAAGCGCCCTCCCGAAGGTTAGGCTACCTACTTCTGGTACAGCCCACTCCCATGGTGTGACGGGCGGTGTGTACAAGGCCCGGGAACGTATTCACCGCGACGTGCTGATTCGCGATTACTAGCGATTCCAACTTCACGGAGTCGAGTTGCAGACTCCGATCCGGACTACGACCGGTTTTTTGGGATTAGCTCCCCCTCGCGGGT
>JBIMKC010000034.1:0-18675 GCA_043673925.1 Chromatiales bacterium
GCCCGCATCACGGCGAGCACGCCTTCGAATCCCGTTTGGATCGCGGTCTCGTCGAAGCGCAAGGCTTCGCCTGCTTCGTACACGATGACCGGGATCCCGCGGCTCGCCAGCGCCTTACGCATGGAACCTTCGACCAGAGCGGTATTGACAATGACCGTCGATGCAAAGGCGCGCGCCATCCGCAAGGTTTCAGGATTGCCGAACAGGCACGAATTTGCGGGAGGTTATCGCGGTGAATGGCCCCGGTGTGGAGATCGATACCGTGGGTGCACAGCGCGGCGCGAACGGCCGTGGAGCGTTCCTCGGGTGTGATCTTGATCAGGCTGTCCGCACCGCCGCGGTGCAGGTTGGAGCGGAAGTCGCCGCCGCGTATGCAACGCCGAGGTGCGTGCGCCGCTGTCCATCTTAGCCTTGATGGCGGGGACGCGGAGATCGGGAAACGCGACCCACTCCCGCCACTCGACGTGGATCGGTGGATCGGCCGGGCCGGGATACGGCTCGGCGAGGGCGATGGATTTCTTTGCCATGGGGCGTGCTGTCAAACACGGCTTGCGGGTGGAGACTATTCTTGCACGGTTTTTTTAATCTTCGCGGTCTCTTCCCCGTGACCGTGACGTGGGTGCATCTCGATTGCCGCGGCATGCGATTTGAATTGAAGCCGGTGCAGCCGGGCATAGGTTCCGTGGCGCCGGAGGAGCTCGTCGTGGGTGCCGATCACTTCTATTTTTCCGTGCTTCAGCACGATGATGCGATCCGCGTTTTCAATCGTCGATAAGCGGTGCGCGATGACGATGCACGTGCGTCCCCGGCGCAGGGTATCCAGTGCCGCCTGGATGTGCTGCTCGGAGATGGAATCCAATGAGGATGTCGCTTCATCCAGGATCAAGAGGGGGGCATCTTTTAGGATGGCGCGCGCGATGGCTAGCCGCTGACGTTGGCCGCCGGAGAGGCGGACGCCATTTTCGCCGATCAAGGTGTCCAGCCCCTCCGGCATCGTAGCGATGAAGTCGCTGACATGCGCCGCCTCGACCGCCCTGAGGATCGCCGCTGCGCTCGCCTCGCGCATCGCGCCGTAGGCGATGTTGTTGCGGACCGTGTCGTTGAATAACAGCACCTCCTGGGTCACGAGGGCAATATTCTGTCTGAGAGCGTGCAAGCTCAGATCGGCAATGTCCACGCCATCGAGCAGGATGCGTCCCCGGCTCGGGTGATAAAACCGCGGCAGCAGATGGGCGAAGCTTGATTTCCCGCTGCCCGAGGGCCCCACCAACGCTATGGTCTCGCCCGCTTTGATCTTGACCGAGATCCCGTGCAGCGCGGGACTGCGGTGCGGCTCGTAGACAAGGCTGACGTTTTCATAATCGATGTCCCCGTGTGCCCGTTTGCAATCCCTCGCTCCGCTGTCTGGTTCCGGCGCTTCGTCAATCAGGCTGAACACACTTTGCGCCGCCGCCAAACCGCGTTGCAGATGCTCGTTGATTCCGGTGATGCGTTTAATGGGCGGTAGCAGTAACGTCATCGCGGTAAAAAAGGCGACGAAATCACCGATGGTCAGCTCGCCGGCTACCGATAAGGTGGCCGCCAGGTAGGTGACCGCGGCTAAGACCACCGCCATCAGCGCTTGGATGATCGGGACATTGGCGGCGGAGACTGTCGCGATCTTCATCGTGAACTTTCGATTTTCATCCGCCGCCCGGTAAAAGCGCCCCGTTTCGTGATCTCGCCCGTGATAGATCTTGACCGCCTTATGGCAATCGATCGTTTCCTGGGCCACTTCGGTGATGGCGCCCATGGAGTGTTGCACTTTCTGACTCATCACGCGCAAACGCCGGCTCGCGCCTAAGATCACCAAACCGACCACGGGCGCGACGATGAGCACCGTCAACGACAACATCCAGTTCAGGTACAGCATGTAGCAGAACAAGCCGAGCACCGCGAGTGAATCTTTGACCAGCACGGTCACGCCGCGCGTTGCGGCTTGCGCCACCTGCGCCACGTCGAAGCTGAGCTTAGAGATCAAGACGCTGGAATTGGTGGTGTCGAAATAAGCCGAGGGCAGCATCACCAGGTTGCGAAACATCTGCTGGCGAAGATCGAGCACCACTTTCTGAGCGACCCAGTTCACGGACACATCGCTGGCATAGGTGATCCCCCCGCGAAATAAGAAGAGTAAGACGAGGAGACCGGGTACCGTCAGCCGTGCGCCGGCGTCCTGCTCGATGAAGCTGCCGTCGAGCAAGGGCTTGAGCAAGGCCGGCAAGATGGGTTCGGTGCATGCCAGCAGGACCATGCTGAGGAGGGAGATAGCGAACGTACGCCGGTAGGGATAGACATATCGCAGAAGACGGAGGTAGAGCGTTCGGCTATCGATCACAGCGGCATCCGCTATAGGGGTACCTGTCGAGGATTTGCTGCCCGAGCGTGAACCGCTCCCTGCCCCCGTATTCTCCGCTCGCATTCCCTGCGATCGAGTCTAGAAAGAAACTTCGCAAGCGCGCAGTATATACGTTCCCAGTTCGGAATTAGGCAATGTTTGCGTGTCGATAAAACATCCGATCGTCGCCGTGACCGGTTCATCGGGCGCCGGGACGACCTATATGCGGCGTGCCTTTTTGCATCTGTTTCGCCGCGAGCAACTCCAACCCGCCATCATCGAAGGGGATTGTTTTCATCGTTACGATCGTTCCGAGATGCAAACCGCGGCGGAACAGGCGGAGCGGGAAGGCCGTCATTTAACCCATTTCGGCCCGGAAGGTAACTTTTTCGACGAGCTCGAATTGCTCTTTAAGCGCTACGCGGACACCGGCTGTGGGCGGCGCCGCTATTATGTCCATAACGAAGAGCAGGCGGCTCGCCACCATCAACCGCCGGGAACCTTCACGGCGTGGGAAGACTTGCCGCCGGACACCGATTTGTTGTTCTATGAAGGACTCCACGGGGCATTAATAGCCGATTCGGTGAATGTTCTCGGCTACATTGATTTATGTATCGGCGTCGTACCGATTATTAATCTTGAATGGATCCAAAAAATTCACAGGGATCGGGTCGTGAGGGGCTACACGACCGCCTCGGCAACTCGCATGATCCTCAATCGCATGCACGATTATGTCTACTATATCACCCCGCAATTTTCGCGCACGGATATCAACTTTCAACGCGTGCCGACCGTGGATACCTCGAACCCCTTCGCCGCCGAGGAAATCCCAGGCGATGAAGAGAGCTTTGTCATCATCCATGTTCGAAATGTCAAGAAGCTGCAAGTCGATTTCCGTTATTTAATCGAGGTGTTGGATGGCGCCTTCATGTCGCGGCATGACACGATTGTGGTGCCGGCAGGAAAAAAAATTCTAGCTATCGAATTCATCATTACACCCGTCCTCGAGCGCTTGATGAAACGGCGCTCGCAAGCTGAATAAGGCAAAACGCCAGGGGGCTTTTGCCTGGATTCACTGAGAGCTTGTGAATAAATCTGCTGCGCAGCCCGCCCGCTTCGTTGCGCGGTGCTCGGAATCCTCATGTATTTCCACATACACTGCGGTTCCTGTGCGCCGTGCGCCTCGCGGGCGGACTTGCTCGCGACGATTTCTTCACAAGCTCGGAATCCTGTTCGTAAAAAGGCGAAACGCTTGGGCAAGTGTAAATGCGAATCGACATCGTTATCATCTATGATACACTACATACGATACCCAAAAACCGTGATGAACGTATGAACCTAGGAAACCTTGCTGCCGGTGACGTTGCGATCGTGGTGAAGGTCCGGTCTCAATCCGCGGCGCTTGTCGACCAACTCGCGGCTCGCGGAATACACCCTGGGGCGCAAATCTCGGTTTTGCGCCATGGGGACCCCATAGCAGTCGCCTTGGAGGAAACACGTTGGGCAATGAGCAAAGAGCATGCGGATCATATCGAGGTGTCCGTGATCGAGGCGCCTTGTCTCACCTAAGCAATCGGAAGTCCCAGCCCGCGCCGGCGCAGGAACGCACGCTTGCCGACCTCAAGCCCGGCCAGCGGGCAAGAGTGGTCGGGTTCGCGGAGTCGAATCCCTTGGCGCAGCGCATTATGCAGCTTGGGCTGATCGCCGGCGCGATGTTGACCTTCGTGCGCGCGGCACCTGCCGGAGATCCGATAGAAATCAATGTGTTCGGATATTCGCTGTCCCTGCGAAAGAGCGAGGCCCGCATGATTTTAGTCGAAGACGTCGCATAGTCGCCCCGTTTGCCCCGAGAAATGGCGTGGACCCGTTGTCTTCGAACCGGGCTGAGCTAAAACGACCGGCGATTGCGGTTGTTGGAAACCCGAACGTCGGTAAAAGCACGGTTTTCAATGCCCTCACGGGTTTACGCCAAAAAGTAGCCAATTATCCCGGTGTAACGGTAGAACGCCGCCTCGGGATCCTGAGTCTCGACCACGGAGAGGTCCATCTGGTCGATCTTCCTGGGATGTATTCCTTGTCCGCGCAGTCGCCGGATGAGATGGTCGCCTTGGACGTTTTACTGGGCCGGGTCCCGGATCTGCGAACTCTCGATGCGGTATTAATAGTCGCCGATGCGTCTAATCTCAGGCGTAATCTTTTCTTAGCCAGCCAGATCCTGGACCTTGGGTTGCCGGTCCTCGTCGCGCTAAATATGATGGACGTCGCGCGATCGAGAGGGATCGCTCTAAAGGTCAACTACTTAGCGCATGAGCTTCAGTGCGCTGTGATTCCTCTGGTTGCGTCTCGATCGGAGGGCATCGGGGCGTTGCGGTCGGCCTTGGAGCGGACCCTGCGCTACCCTCGCGCCCCTCGCCTGACGCTGATGCCCGCCATCAAGGAGGCCGCCGGCAAGCTCGCGGATGAATTCCGTCGACTCGGGCGCGCCATCGCCCCGCATGACATTGAGCGCGCCTTGATTGACGAGGGCGGGTTGGTGCTTGAGCGGCTGCGCGCGGCGACGGGCGCGGAGGTGGCGGAGCGCTTAAGCGCGGCGCGCGCGGCACTCGGGTTTGCGACCGAATCGCTGGCCGCCGCGGATGCGCGTTGTCGCTACCAATGGATCAACCGCATCCTCGCCCAGGCGGAGACACGGTCTGATAGACTCCGGGGTTGGTCCGATCGCATTGACCGGCTGGTGAGCCATCCCCTGCTCGGGACGGCGCTGTTTTTAGGTGTCATGGCGCTTGTGTTTCAGGCCGTATTTTCTTGGGCGACGCCGATGGTGGACGGGATCGACGCGCTGACGCGTCATCTCGGAGAATTCGTTTCGCGACAGCTTCCCGAGGGGGCGCTAGCGAGTCTCATCGTCGATGGCATGATCGCAGGTGTCGGGAGTGTCGTCGTGTTTCTTCCCCAGATCCTAATATTGTCGGTGTTCATCATCTTACTGGAAGATACGGGGTACATGGCGCGGGCCGCGTTTCTCATGGATCGCTTGATGCGCTTTTGTGGTTTGTCGGGCCAATCCTTTATCCCGATGCTATCGAGCTTCGCCTGTGCGGTGCCCGGGATTATGGCGACGCGCGTGATCGCCGATCCGCGCGATCGTTTAGCGACGATTCTCGCCGCGCCGTTTATGACCTGCTCGGCAAGACTGCCGGTTTATACGCTCTTGATCTCGGCGTTCGTGCCGGACAAATCGTTGGCCTATGGCCTGCTGAGCCTCCAGGGACTGGTATTGCTCGGCCTCTATCTGATCGGGATCTTGGGCGGTGTGGGTACCGCCTTTCTCCTCAAGCGCACTGTTCTGAGGGGGCCGGCGCCGGCCTTTCTGATGGAGTTGCCGCCCTACCGTTGGCCCCGATTGCGCTCAGTCGTGCTGCGCCTTGTGGAGCGCATGCGGGTGTTTTTGGTGCGCGCCGGTGGCATCATCTTCACGGTGGCCGTAATCGTCTGGGCGCTCGCATACTTCCCGCATCCGAGCACCATCCATCACAGCCACGAACGCCAGCGCCTGGAGGCCGCCACCAAGCTGAACGGCGATGCGCTCACAAGGGAGCGCCAGGAGATCGATAACCACGAAGCCGCGGCGTTTCTTGAGCAAAGTGCGCTCGGCCGCATCGGCAAGACCGTGGAACCGCTTTTCAGTCCCCTCGGTTGGGACTGGAAGGTCGCGGCGGCGGTGATCGCTTCTTTTCCCGCGCGCGAGGTCGTGATCGCGGTCCTTGGGACGATTTATGCCGTAGGTTCGGACGTCGACCCCGCCGACAACAGCTTGAGTAATCGGTTGCAGAACGCCTCCTGGCCGGACGGGCGCAAGGTTTTTTCTTTTTCCATGGCCTTGGGACTGATGCTGTTCTATGCCTTCTGCCTGCAATGCACCGCGACGGTGGCTATAATCAAACGCGAGACCAACTCGTGGCGCTGGGCGGGCTTTGCGTGGGTCTACATGACCACAATCGGTTACCTGAGCGCGTTCATGTGTTTTCAGTTCGGGACGAGTGTAGCCTGACGAGCCTAGCGATGAACGCGGAACTGCAAGAGCTTTTAGCGTTGGCTTTGGTCGGCATCGTGGGTTTGCTTAGCGTGCGCCGTTTTCGCCGCGGGCGCCGGGCCAAGGCGGGGAAGGGGGGCGGGTGCTGCGGCGCCTCGGCAACTCCGGCCGAATACGAAATCGACGTCACAGCGATCGCGAGACGCCGGCAAGCTTCCAAGAACGCCGGGCCTGTAGCGCACTAGCTCGGCGTTTCTGCTTGGCGAAAAAATCCGCTGGCTGCGTGCGTGCGGCCATTACTATAATATCGCCAACGATAACTAGCGGGGGGGCAGTATGCGCTCGATACTCGTGATGAATCCGAAGGGAGGGTGCGGTAAGTCCATGATCGCGACGAACCTCGCCGGGTATTACGCCGAGCGGAAGAAAAACGTCGTCTTGGTGGACTATGATCCTCAGGCGTCGACCTTGGACTGGCTCGCCGCGCGCCCCCAAGACCGCCCTAAAATTCACGGCATCGCCGCTTGGAAGGACGCCGTGCGCGTCCCGAGGGATGCGGAGGTTACCATCGTGGATGCGCCGGCGGGGCTGCGCGATCCTCAGGTGCTGAGCGAGTTCTTGCGCCGCGCCCAATCGGTCATTATTCCCTTGTTGCCCTCTCCGATGGATATACGCGCGGCCTCGCGTTTCTTAAGCGAATTGATGGCCTTGCGCCGGGTGGTCAACCAAGAGGCAAGAATCGCAACGGTCGCCAATCGTATGCGGGACCATACGCTCGCGGCCCTGAGCCTCTCCGACTACCTTGACACCTTGCGGCTTCCCGACGGACAGAAGCTACCCTGTCTGGCGGTCATGCGAGCGAGCCGAAACTACGTGCACGCGGCCGAACGCGGGCTGAGTATCTTCGAGTTCGCGCGCTCCGCAACCTTGCAAGATCGCGAGCAGTGGGCGCCGCTGTTGCGTTGGCTCAATAGCAGCAGGAGCCAACCTTAGACGATCAACTTTCGCTTGCTACCGGTAGCGGCGTTCGGACCTCGCGGGTCGCCATTTCCAAACCGAGGCGTCTATGCTCGGTCGCGCGGTCGGGATCTCCGATATGGTCCAGCGTTTCCGCCAGGAGCCAATACGCTTCCGGCGCCGGGTTTTGTTTGATGCATGCCTCGAGGTAATAGCAGGCCTTGCCCCATAGCTCGCTCTTAAAGCAGAGCCTGCCTAAGCTGAGCAACAGCGTTGCATCGTCGCCATGGCTTCCTATCCATTTTTCGGCCGCGTTGATCTGCGCAGCCAAGTCCTCGCTCGGCATGAGCCCGTAACGTTTCACCAGCGCCTGGTCCCAATCGCTCTTAAGTGCTTTTTGGATCAGGGGGATGGCCTTGGATCCTTGGCCGAAGGCTTGTGCGCGAGCGGCGTAAACTTCGATGATCGCGGGGTGGCGGCGCAGAGTGTTCGGGATCCGGGACCAGACGGCCTCGAGCGCGGCCGCGTCCTGGGCATTGGCCAGCAGTCCCGCATGGGCATCGGTTTGGCACACTAAGATTTCCTCCGCGCTACAGACCTTACGCTGTTTAAGTGCAGGTAAGAGATCCAATAGCTGCCGCCAATCCTGCATCTGCGTAAGGAGCCGAAGCGAAAGTTTCAGTACCCGAGGATGCGAAGAGTTGATCGCCCGCAGCCGCAGCAGAGTCGCTTTCGCTTGCTCCCATTGGCCTTGTTGCAGTTGCAGCTCGACTTCGGTAAGCCCAACGGCGAGCTGTGCTTGGGGGCCGGTTTCCTCGGCGAGACGAAGATATTCGTCGCGGCGTGTCCAGGCGCGCTGAGAATGCGCGGCCTGCGCGGCCGCCAAATAGTGGACCAGCGGATACTCGCTGGTCGCGGCATTTCGGCTGAACGTTCCCTCGGCGCGTTCCCAGTTGCCCTCGGCAAGCGCCATTACGCCGTTCACCAGGGCTTTCTGCGCCTTGCCGCTACGCTGAGTGTGGCTCCAGTCGAACAGACGCCGGGGCGCGGACCAGAGCTTCGCGAGCACGCGCAGCAGTACATAAAGCGTGACGGCCAATAATCCGAGCAGGAACACAAAGAAGTTGACGCTGGTTCGCAGCAAACGGCCGTGGTAGCCAAGCACCACGTAGCCCGGGTCCTCGCTCGAGACTTGCGCGACGATCACCGCCGCAAGTAGCACGAGCAAGCTAAGGAACAGCGATCTCATCGCCGTGGCTTCTCGGCCTCGATCGCCTGTTCCGCCCCTTGACCTTTAGCCTCGGCCGGCGACGCGCTAGCCTCCACGGGTGGGGCCGGCATTTGGGGTGGGGAAGCGGCCGGATGAGCGCTTTCCGCCGGCGCGGGAAGACCTTGTTTCTGGGCCACGATATAGTCGCGGATCGCTCTCATGGACCCCGAGATGTCAGGCAATGGTGGTTTCAGTTCCAATGCGCTAAATTCCTTGAGTTTAACGAGCAAATTGGACACCGTCTCGGCATCGGTGTCGTAATAGCGGGCAAGCACCTCGGATAAACTCTCGATTGCGACGCGTAGGTTTTTCGTGTCGCGGTGCAGAACGTCGAGCCGCGCATTAAAAAGGTCCAGCCGTAAATGCTGTTGCACTAAGCGCCGAAAGGCGGCGTCGAACAAGAACGGATCGCGGGTGTCCATTTCTCTTATCGAGACCAGGTTCGCTAGGTCTTTCCAGATGGCGCCGGCCAGGTCCGTCCAGGTATCGATTTCGGGGGACTTCACCGGCTGCGCCGCCGGCGCCGGCGCCGCGAGCTCAGCCTTGAAGGGGAGATCGTCGCTGCGGCCGATGATGTCCCCTAAATAGAGCGCGATGCCGGCAATGTCGATCATCGGGACCGCGCGCAGGGAATTCATATCCTTGACCAACTGTTCGCGGACCTTTTTTAAGTCCGGTCTGTCAAGCCGGTGCAAACGCCCGTCGGCGGTTTCTAGCGCAGTGAGCGCCATGGAAACATCGTGCGCCAGATCCAGGCGGTGTTGTGCGGCTGCGATTAGGAATTCCACCTCGGCCAATGCCAGGCCCTCGACGCTATTCGGCTTTTGCAGCGAGAGATTACCGAGCGTGCGCGCGAGCGATTTCTGCTCGCGCTGAAGGTCCTCGATCAAGGTGGCGGTCTCCGTGTTTTTCCCGCCGACGGCCCCGATGTCAGCGCGCAGCGAGTCGATGCGCGCGTTCAAGTCTTGCAGTTGATTGTTGTAGTGCCGGATGGCCGGCGTGTAATCGTAACGCCACCACTTGAACGTGGCGGCGGCGGCCACCGCGAAGAGCACGACCAGGATGCGCGTAAGCCAGGGTCCTTGCGGTTTCGGCTCGGGACGGGCCTCGACGGTGGGCTCGTTGGTTTGCGGCTCATCCGGAGAGAGGAGCGGTGCGAGGGGTTCGTCTTTTTCCATTATCCGTTCTCGTTAGGCTGCACCTTCGATTCTGTCGTCCGGCCCTCTCGCGCTTTCAATCCGGTGCGCCACGCCACGAGCGCCGCGAGCAGACCGGCATCGCTCGCGTCCGCGGCCACGATCGGGTGCGTGCAGCCCAGTTCTCGCGCATAAGCCGCCATGCGTTCGTTCATCACCGCGATCGCGCACCCGAGCAGCATATCTTGCCGTTCGCCCATGATATCAAAAAGATTACGCAAGCCCTCGCTGCTGGTAGTAATGACGACATCTATTTGACCTTGTTCCCAGCGCTCAATCAAGGCTTTCGCACCCAGGCGGGATCGGGTGCGCCGGTAAACCTCCGCGTAATCTACGCGTGCCCCACGCGCTTGCAGAGTCTCTCCCATCAGAGGGCGGCCGCCGGCGCCGCGGAAGATCAAGATGCGTTTCTTATCGGGATGCCGCAGCGCGTCGAGATCGAGCAGGCCTTCGGTGTCTGCTTGCGACGGGAGGGTCACTTCGCCCACGCCGAGCGCGTATAGTCGCGCCGCCGTTGCCGGGCCGACGGCGATGACCGTGATCCCTTGCAAGGATTTACCGCGCTCGCAAATGAGCCGAAGTCCCCGCTCGGCGGCATTAGCGCTGATAAAGATCACGATGTCAAACGAGCCTAAACGGTCGATACGGCGCCGGGCGGCCGCGGGATCGGCGGGATCCCGGATTTCGATGACGGGGTGTACCCACGCGCTCCCGCCTTGGGCCTCGATAGCCTCGCAAAGACCCCGCGCCTGATGGAGAGGTCGGGTGACCAACACCCGCAATCCCAGAAGAGGCTTGACGGCGACGCTGGGATCAACCGGCGGCATCGGTGCTGGATCTCAGGATCTCCGCGGCGCCACGCGCGCACAGTTGGTCGGCGAGAGCGGTCCCCAGTCGCTCGGGCTCGCTGGCCGGGCCGTGCGACTCCCCACGAATAAGCTCGGTCCCATCAAGGCGCGCGACCAATCCGCGCAGGGAAAGGGTATCCGCGCTCAGCCCCGCCAAGCAGGCGATCGGCGCGTGGCAACCGCCGCCCAGGCGGCGATTAAAGCCGCGTTCGGCACGGATGCAGGTGTGGCTTTCCGGGTCATCGAGCGGGCGGATCAGATCCAGGACTCGGGTATCGCCGGTCCGGCATTCGACGCCAAGCGCGCCTTGGCCAATGGCGGGGAGCATGAGCGCCGGGTCGAGCAAGGATGCAATGCGCGCCTGAAGGTCCAAGCGCCGTAGCCCGGCCCCGGCGAGCAGGAGGGCGTCGAACTCACCGCGATCGAGCCGTGCCAAGCGCGTGCCGACATTGCCGCGCAGTTCGCCGACGATTAGATCCGGGCGCAAGGCGCGCAACTGCGATTGCCGGCGCAAACTCGAGGTGCCGATGCGAGCGCCGCTGGGAAGCTCATCCAGGCGCGGGTAATGGATCGACACAAGCGCATCGCGCGGGTCTTCGCGCTTTAGAACAACGGGAATGGCCAAGCCTTGCGGTAGATCGACGGTGACGTCTTTCATGGAATGCACGGACAGATCGGCGGCGCCGTCCAAAAGCGCCTGTTCCAGCTCCTTGACGAAAAGCCTCTTGCCCCCGAGCCCACCGAGCGGCGTGTCGAGAAAGCGGTCGCCTTGGGTCTGAAGCTTGAGCAGTTTGATGTCGATGCCAGGGTACAGTTCGAGCAAGCGCCCGCGCACTAAATCTGCCTGACGTAGCGCCAAGGGGCTCTTGCGAGTGGCAATTATTAAGGCGGTTAACATCGGGTCACACGATTGGACTTCCATGCTATGCTAAGCGCTGCCGTTGCTCACGCAAAGCGGAAATTCAGTAAAACTACGTAGGGGCCGCCAGTAGACCGGAAAGGTTTTGTCGGTTAGCATGCCTGAGGAAACATTCCCATTGCACCATAATCAAAACGGAGGCGCTCAATGGCCACTGGCCTTTTAGATATACCCCTATGGGGTTGCGTGATCTACACGCTGGTAGTAACCCATATCACCATTGTCACGGTGACCGTCTTTCTCCACCGCTATCAAGCACATCGGGCGCTGGATCTGCACCCGGCGATAGAGCATTTTTTCCGCTTTTGGTTATGGTTGACGACCGGTATGGTGACGCGCCAATGGGTGGCCGTGCATCGCAAACATCACGCCTGTGTGGAAACGAAAGACGATCCGCACAGCCCACAGGTCTATGGGATTAAGAAACTGTTGCTCGAGGGCACGGAGCTTTATCGGGTGGGGACGAAAGACCAGGAAACGCTGGAAAAGTACGGCCACGGCACCCCCGACGATTGGATGGAGCGCAATGTGTACACGAAGCACGGGAAGGTCGGTGTGGGATCGATGCTCGTCATCGATGTTTTGCTCTTCGGACCGCTCGGACTCACGGTATGGGCCGTGCAGATGCTGTGGATCCCGATTTTCGCCGCCGGTATTGTCAATGGCCTTGGGCATTACTGGGGTTATCGGAATTTCGAATGCCCCGATGCATCCACGAACATTTCCCCCTGGGGGATATTGATCGGCGGGGAAGAGCTACACAATAACCACCATGCCTTCGCGAGCTCCGCCAAGTTATCGTCAAAATGGTGGGAATTTGATATCGGCTGGATGTATATAAAGACCTTTGCTCTGCTGGGACTCGCGCGAGTGAAAAAACTCGCACCGCAGCCTGTCCTTACGATCGGCAAGGACGGTCTCGACGTCGATACGGTCCGCGCCATCGTTGCCAATCACCTCCATATTATGGCGCGCTATGCCAGGGAAGTGGTCCGTCAGGTCCATAAAGAGGAGTTGCGTAAGGCGACCGGTGACGTGAGAGATGTGTTAAAGGCCACCAAAGGGTGGTTGACCCGGGAAGAGTCGCGCTTGAATGACGACGCAAAGGATCATCTCGCACGCGCTTTCTTGCATAGCCACCCGCTCGAAACGGTGTATGAGTTCAAAGTCCAATTGCAACGGCTTTGGCAAGAGCGTACCGCCAGTTACGAGAGCTTGCTCGCGGCCCTGCAGGTATGGTGCCGGCAGGCCGAGGAGACCGGTATCACGGCCCTCCAGGAGTTCGCCCATTCCTTGCGGGGCTATACCTTGCATCCGGCTTGAGGCAGCATCTTTACCTATCTTTATGAATAACGAAGCCCGACTGCGGGCTTCGTTATTAGATAAGCTCTAAAACTATTTTATCTTCGCTTCCTTATACACTACATGCTTGCGCACCACCGGATCGAATTTCTTGACCTCTAATTTGTTCGGGTGCAATTGTTTGTTCTTGGTGGTGGTGTAGTAGTGACCCGTCCCAGCGCTTGAGAGCAGTTTAATTTTTTCGCGCATAATTATGTGAGCCTAAACCTTAATGCCGCGGCGACGGAGATCGGCGATGACCTCGTCGATGCCGAGTTTATCGATAATGCGTAGTCCCTTGGTACTGATCCGCAAGCGGACCCAACGTTTCTCACTCTCCACCCAAATCCGATGGTTTTGGAGGTTAGGTAAGAATCGCCGTCGGGTTTTATTATTCGCGTGCGAGACATTGCAACCCGTCCGCGGGCGCTTACCGGTGATCTGACATACACGAGCCATTGTCTTTAGTCCAAGGAAAAATGGAATTCTACAAACAATCAGCCGACTTCACCAAGCGTTTTCTCTCATCCGTAGCCACGATGGTCTGCTGTGTTACATCAAACCGCGTTCCGCCATGGACACGATTTCACCCTCCCCGATAACGAAGTGGTCGAGTACGCGTACGTCAATCAGCTCCAGTGCGCCCCGCAGGCGCGCGGTGAGCGCTCTGTCGGCACTGCTTGGTTCCGCGATCCCCGAGGGGTGGTTATGGGCAAGTATGACCGCCGCGGCATTGTGCGAGAGGGCGCGTTTAACCACCTCGCGCGGATACACACTGGCCGCATCGAGAGTCCCCCGGAAAAGCTCCTCGAAACAGATAATACGGTGTCGCGTATCGAGAAACAAACACGCAAAGACTTCATGCGGAAGGTTGCGCATCGAGGCGTCCAAATAACGGCGCGTGTCCTCTGGATTGCACAGGGCGTCCCCCCGGTTGAGCTTCTCCTCAAGGTAACGCCGCCCGAGCTCAAGTGCCGCTTGGATCTGTACGTATTTGGCCGTGCCGCCACCGCGGGTGCGGCAAAATTCCGAATGGGTTGCATTGATTAAGGCGCGCAAACCCCCGAACCCGGTGATCATCTCCCGCGCTAAGTCCACCGCGGTTTTCCCGCGCACGCCGTTACGCAGGAAGATAGCGATGATCTCCGCGTCGGATAGGATCCGTGGGCCTTTGGCCAGCAATTTTTCCCGCGGGCGCTCTGCCGGCGGCCAGTCGTTGATCGGCATTCTAACCTCCATGTCGCTTGGCGGCGCGTCAAGTGTGCCAATACAATAGTACGGATGGAGGACGAGGACAAACGAGGCGCGCGGGTGCTAGAACATAAACGCATCGTCGTGGGCGTCACCGGCGGCATTGCGGCCTACAAAACCGCGGATCTCGTCCGCCGTTTACGCGCAGATCAAACCGATGTCAAGGTCATCATGACCCGCTCCGCCCAGGCCTTTTTGGGCCCGCTCACGCTGCAAGCGCTGTCGGGAAATCCGGTCTATACCGAACTGCTCGCGGAAGGGCGTGATGCGGGTATGCTGCACATCGAATTGGCCCGCTGGTGCGATCTCATCCTCGTCACGCCGGCGAGCGCCAATTTTATGGCCAAACTAGCCCACGGCATCGCCGATGATCTGCTGACGACGGTCTGTCTAGCGAGCACACGGCCGATCTTGGTGGCCCCGGCGATGAATCGCGAGATGTGGCTCGCGGCGGCGACCCAAGAAAACAAAAAAATCCTTGAGAGCCGCGGCGTGCGGTTTCTGGGGCCAGCCGCGGGCGATCAGGCCTGCGGTGAGGTGGGGCCGGGGCGGCTGGTAGAAACGGACGATCTGTTCGCAGGGATCACGGCGGCGGTGGCCCCTGGTGTATTAAGCGGGCTTGAGGTTTTGGTCACGGCGGGTCCGACTCGGGAATATATCGATCCGGTACGTTACCTGAGCAACCGAAGCTCAGGAAAAATGGGCTATGCGATCGCGCAAGCCGCCGCGGAGGCGGGAGCCTCTGTTACCCTCGTTAGTGGTCCCGTCGCGCTTGCGCCACCGCGGGGCGCCGAACCCGTGTGGGTGTCGAGCGCCGAGGAGATGTATCGCGAGGTAATGTCGCGTGCGCATCACTGTGACGTTTTGGTGGCCGCGGCCGCGGTCGCGGATTACCACTGTGGGGTGCCGGCATTACGAAAACTAAAACGCGGCGGCGCTTCGCTTACGCTGACCTTGCTGCCTACACCCGATATCGTAAAAGCCGTAACCGCTTTGGCACGGCGCCCGTTTACCGTCGCGTTCGCCGCGGAAACCGAAAACCTGGTTGCCAATGCCAAGAATAAACTTGAAGATAAGGCAGTCGATATGATCGCGGCAAACAATGTCGCCGCGAACGGGGTGGGATTCGGCCACGACCGGAATGAGATCGAGGTGCTCTGGCGGGGTGGAAGCATCCATCTCGCCAAAGGCTCAAAGCAGACCTTAGCCCGGCGTTTAATTCGCATCATCGCCGAACGTTATCGTGCAAAAGATACAGCTTAGAGTGCTCGATCCCAGGCTCGGGCGCGAGTTTCCGCTGCCGAAGTACGTGACCGCGGGAGCCGCGGGTATGGACCTGCGGGCGTGTACGGATGCGACGCTGAGATGTCATCCGGGCGACACCCATTTGATACCGACCGGTGTGGCGCTCCATATCGGTGATACGGGAATTGCCGCGCTGGTGTTACCGCGATCGGGTCTCGGGCATAAGCATGGGATCGTCCTTGGGAATTTAGTGGGCTTGATTGATTCGGATTACCAGGGGCAGATTTTCGTTTCCTGCTGGAACCGGGGGCGCGAAGCATTCGATATTAAACCCGGTGATCGCATCGCACAGATGGTGTTTGTTCCGGTCGTTTCCGCGTGTTTAGATATCGTTGAGACGTTCACGCAGACGACGCGTCATGAGGGTGGTTTTGGACACACCGGCCTGGCGTAACCAAGAGCGTTGTTTTTCGCTTAAAGGCTAGACAGGTACCATGAACAAGCGCGCAGGTTCATTCACGCGGCGATTCCGATGGCCGATGATACGGGTCGCGCCCGTATCCGATGATCCGGCGGACGACACGCTGCCGCTCTCGACCTTGGATGTGGGATCCGCTGTCCCGCTCCCGAGCGTGGATTTTGAACTCGATCCCGCGCCCGCCGAGCCGAGCGGCGCGGCGGTGTCAGACCATTCCGTTCCCGACTCGATCTTTCGCGCTTACGACATACGCGGTATCGTCGCTGAGACCTTGACCGAGGAAACCGTCTACAAGATTGGATTGGCATTAGGGAGTGAAGCCAGCGATCTAAGTCAAGCGGAAGTGGTCGTGGCGCGTGACGGACGAGTTTCGAGCCCGGCGCTGGCCGCGGCGCTCCAAAGGGGCCTCCGCGATAGCGGGCGAAATGTGATCGATATCGGTATGGTGCCGACCCCGGTACTCTATTTCGCAACCCACTATCTCAATACCCAGAGTGGGATCATGCTCACGGGGAGCCATAACCCCCCAAATTACAATGGCTTAAAAATCGTGATGGGCGGCCAGGCGCTGTCAGGAGAGGCGATTACAGCGATTCGAGACCGCATCCGCCGCCAGGGGTTCACGCGCGGCGCGGGCACCGTGGTAACTCAGGACGTTGCGCCTGCTTACGTCCAACAGGTACGCGACTCGATCGGCGTATCCCTCAGCAATGGGTTGAAGCTAGTCGTTGATTGCGGAAACGGAGTTCCAGGTATGCTGGCGCCTAGGCTCATGACTGCTCTTGGCCACGATGTGATCGAGCTTTATTGTGAGGTTGACGGATCCTTTCCGAACCATCATCCGGATCCTGCGCAACCGGACAATCTTCGGGATCTAATAGCTGCCGTTAAAGCGGAGCGCGCCGATCTCGGGCTTGCTTTCGATGGCGACGGCGATCGCCTGGGCGTCGTCGATGGCGAGGGTAATATCATATGGCCGGATCGGCAGATGATGTTATTCGCGCGTGATGTGTTGGCGCGCAACCCCGGCAAGGAGATCATCTTCGATGTCAAATGCAGCCGGCACTTGCGGCGGGTCATCGAGGCGCACGGTGGTAAGCCCGTCATGTGGAAAACCGGGCACTCTTTGATCAAAGCCAAAATGCGCGTTTCCGACGCGCCGCTTGCGGGTGAGATGAGTGGCCATATCTTCTTCAAAGAGCGCTGGTACGGTTTCGACGATGCGCTTTACGCCGCGGCCAGATTGCTGGAAATCCTGGTGCAAGACGGGCGCTCGCCGGAGCGGGTGTTCGCGGAGCTGCCGGGCGGCGTGGCCACACCCGAGCTCAAGATCGATATGCCCGAGGGCGACCATGCCCAGTTCATGGCGCGCTTATGCGAGGCCGCTGTATTCGACGGCGCGGAAATCACTACGGTGGATGGCCTGCGCGTGGACTGGCCGGATGCGTGGGGCCTCATACGGCCCTCCAATACGACGCCTTGTTTGGTTTTGCGATTCGAGGGCGACAACCCCGCCGCGTTAGAGCGCGTGCAAACCGAGTTTCGGCATCGAATTCACGCCTTGGATCCGGGCCTTCAGTTACCGTTCTGAAGGCTGTTTGTGGAGGATCACAGATCTCAACCGGCGTTCGCGCGAGCGCACAGCATGGCATCTCAACCCATCGACCCGATCGAGATCGCACGCGTTCTCTCAGAAGCGCTGCCATACATACGCCGTTTTTCGGGCCGCTCGGTCGTTATCAAATATGGCGGTAATGCCATGGTCGACCCGGCTTTAAAGAGCGGCTTCGCTCGCGATATCGCATTAATGAAGCTGGTTGGGATCAATCCCGTCGTGGTTCATGGCGGGGGGCCGCAGATCGGTCAGTTGCTACAGCGCTTAGGAAAAGAGAGTACCTTTGTCGGCGGGATGCGGGTCACGGACGATGAAACCATGGATATCGTGGAAATGGTGCTCGGAGGTCTCGTGAACAAGGAAATCGTTAATTCGATCAACCAGCATGGAGGGACCGCCGTCGGCCTCACCGGGAAGGACGGCGATCTCATCCGCGCTCGTAAGCTTACCTTTACGCGCAATGATCCCAACATGCAGGCTACCGAGATCATTGACATCGGTCATGTGGGAGAGGTTGCCAGTATCGATACGGCGGTCGTGGACATGTTAATCAAAGGCAACTTTATCCCGGTCATCGCGCCCATCGGGGTGGGCGATAATGGCCAGTCATACAACATCAACGCCGATTTGGTTGCCGGGAAACTGGCGCAGGTCCTAAAGTCGGAGAAGGTTATTTTTCTCACCAACACCTCCGGGGTGTTGGATCGTCAAGGCCACCTTTTGACGGGCCTTAGCATTGACCGCGTCAACGAGCTTATCGCCGACGGTACGGTCGGCGGCGGTATGCTCCCCAAGCTACGGGCCGCCGCGGACGCCGTAGAAACCGGTGTTAAGAGCGCCCATATCATCGACGGGCGCGTCGAGCATGCCGTGCTGCTGGAGATCTTTACCGATCAAGGCGTCGGTACGCTGATCCATAGCCGCCACTTCGTCAGCCCCGGCGCGCGCAACCGGGGGGATGAGAATAAAAACTGATCCGCACGGGAAACCGGCGGGAGAGGGGAAGTCGTTGGTTACTGTTTTCCGCTGAGCTTCCTGAACCGCTCGATGTCGGTGGCGTACTGTTGCCGTACGCTTTCTTGCTCTTTCCTCTTTGTCTCGATAAACGAACGGTTTTCCGCAACCTGAGCGCGTACCTTTTCGATATC
>JBIMKC010000035.1:0-18529 GCA_043673925.1 Chromatiales bacterium
GTAGAACCAACTCATTTGCTTGAATCCTCGCACTCGGTACACTTTACGGGTGCCCTTCACAATAAGACAACGCATTGGGCTCGCCCTGGGGCCGGTACTGTTCTTGGCCTTGGGCTTATCGGCCGGAGGGCTCGGCGGCCCGGCCCGGTGGACGGCTGCGGCGGTGGCCTGGATGGTGATCTGGTGGATCACGGAGCCCGTCCCGCTGTGGCTGACGGCCTGTATTCCTCTGGTGGTCTTTCCTCTTTGCGGCACGGCGTCGCTGCCCGCAGTGCTGTTGCAGTACGTCGATCCGATCAATTTCCTGTTTCTCGGCGGCATGATGATCGCGGCTTCCATGCAGCAATGGGGATTGCATCGGCGGATTGCGCTCGCGATCATCGCACGCGTCGGCAGCAGCCCGGCGCGCATCGTTCTGGGGTTTATGCTGGCCACGGGATTTATCAGCCTCTGGATCTCGAACACGGCCGCCACCATGATGATGTTCCCGATCGCCATGGCCGTGCTGCTCAATTTCGAGGAGACCCTCGGCCGTGACGATCCGGGACTGCGGCGCTTCGGTCTGGCCTTGATGTTAGGCGTGGCCTATGCGGCGAGCATCGGGGGCATGGGCACCAAGATCGGCACGGCGCCGAATCTGGTGTTCGTCAAACAGGCTGAGATGCACCTCGGCCGTGATGTGGATTTCGTCACCTGGCTCAAGGTCGGATTGCCGGTGGTGCTGGTGGCCCTGCCTCTCGTGTGGCTGTACCTGGTGCGTTGGGCGGTTCCGGTGCAGCGGACGGCGTTGGTAGGCAACGCCGGCGAGGTGATCGCGGGCGGCCGGGCGCGTCTCGGCCCGATGACGGCGGGCGAGTATGTCGCGCTCGTCGGCTTTCTGCTCGCGGCGTTCCTTTGGATTTTTCGTAAGGACATCGACCTCGGATCCATCACCATCCCCGGTTGGTGGGGGTGGGTTTCCTTCGGATGGGAGGACTGGATCGGGCGCCCGATCGACACTCTCCCGGCACCGCTCGCGCGGCTCTTGCGCCAGGACGTGGGCGACGCGGCCGTGGCCATGGGCATCGGGGTTACGCTTTTCCTCATTCCGGTGGCGGTTCGTCCCTTGCGGTGTGCCTTGGCGCCGCGGCAGATGCGAACGGTGCCCTGGGGTCTTCTGGTCTTGCTCGGGGGCGGTTTTGCGATGGCCTACGGGATGCAGGAAAGCGGACTCTCCGCGTGGTTCGCGGGCCTCTTGAAAAGCGCGGATCCTGCCTCTCCGCTGGTGGTATTTCTAGTCGTGTGCCTCCTCACTACGGCCCTGACGGAGGTGGCCTCCAACACCGCCACCGCCAACGTTCTGTTGCCGATCATCGCCGCAAGCGCGCCGAGCTTTGGGCTCCACCCGGCGCCCTTGATGCTCGCCGCGACACTCGCGGCATCGCTGGGGTTCATGCTGCCGGCGGGGACTCCACCGAACGCGATCGTCTACTCGAGCGGCTATATCACCGTCGCACAAATGGCGCGGAGCGGTATTCTCATCGACCTCACCGGTGCGCTCTTCATCGGAGTTCTGTGCTACTTCCTCGCGCCGTGGGCGCTTGGAGTGACTTAGGGCCGTAGCGCGGCTCTTGTAATCGCGTGTTTTTACCCCCATTTGTTTAGGCGCCGTGCAAACGGATTATTAATATGAACACACTGATCCCCGTCTTGCCGATCAAGAACAGCGTGCTGTTCCCCCACCTGGTGATGCCGCTCGCGGTAGGCCGGCCGATCTCGGTTGCGGCAGTGGAGGCGGCGTTGATGCGTGAAGACAAGCTCATCGGGGTGTTCGCGCAGCGGCAACCATCGGTTGAGGAACCGGCGTTGGCCGATTTGTATCCGATCGGAACGCTCGGGATCATAAAAAAAATGGCCCGGTCCGATGACGTCCTTCAGATCGTCGTTCAGGGGACCCGGCGCGTGCAGGCGGCCGCCGCGGCGCAGACGCATCCTTTTCTGAGCCTCGCGATCGATGAGGTTCCCGAGCCCGAGGACAGCGGTGCGGAGGTCGAAGCCCTGCAGCGGGCGGTCTTGGAGCTCGCCGGCAAGATGCTGCAGCTCGTGCAACCCCAGATCCAAACGAGCTTGAGCCATATCATCGCCGAAGTCGAAGACCCCTTGCACCAGGTGTATTTGATCGGCTCCCTGTTGTCGCTGGAGGTGGAGAAGGAGCAGGCCTTGCTCGCAGCCATGTCGCGGCGGGAGGCGTTACGCCTGGCGCACGCGTATTTGAATCACGAGGTCCAGGTTCTCGAGATCAGAAACAAGATCGCGAGCGAGGCGCAATCGGAAATGACCCGCCAGCAGCGCGAATACCTGCTGCGCCAGCAGTTGCGGGCGATCCAAGGGGAGCTTGGCGAGCAGAGTCCCGAGCAGAGCGAGGTAGCGGAGCTGCGCAAGCGCATGGAGGAAGCGCATCTTCCCGCGCTCGTCGAGAAAGAGGTCGAGAAAGAGCTTAAGCGGCTCGATCGCATGCCCGCGTCGGCTCCCGATTACCAGATCGCGCGCAGTTATGTCGAGCTGACGCTCGAGCTCCCGTGGAACAAGGTCACGACCGATATTTACGATCTCGGTCGGGCGCGCGAGATCCTGGATGCGGATCATTTCGATCTCAAGGAGGTCAAGGAACGCATCATCGAGCATCTGGCGGTCATGAAGCTCAATCCCGAAGCGCGCGCGCCGATTCTCTGCTTCGTGGGGCCGCCGGGTGTGGGCAAGACCTCCCTGGGGCAGTCGATCGGCCGCGCCTTGGATCGGAAGTTCGAGCGCCTGTCCTTGGGCGGCCTGCACGACGAGGCCGAGCTGCGCGGCCACCGGCGCACCTATATCGGCGCCATGCCCGGACGCATCATTCGGGCGATACGCCGCGCCGGGGTGAGAAACCCGCTCCTCATGCTCGATGAGGTCGATAAGCTCGGCCGCGATTATCGCGGCGATCCCTCGGCGGCCTTGATGGAGATCCTGGATCCCGCCCAAAACAACGCCTTTCACGACAATTACCTGGATCTGCCCTTCGACCTCTCGCAGGTGTTTTTCATCACCACGGCCAACACCTTGGACAGCATCCCGCGGCCGCTTTTGGATCGCATGGAGACGCTGCGCCTCGCGGGTTATAGCGAAGAGGAAAAACGCGAGATCGCCCGCCGCTATCTCATCGGCCGCCAGATGAAGGAATCGGGGCTCGGGGAGACACAGTTAACGCTTCCGGAGGAGTCCTTGGCCTATGTGATCCGGCGCTATACCCGCGAGGCGGGGGTGCGCGAGCTCGAACGGGTGCTCGGCCGGATCTGCCGCAAGATTGCGACGCGCGTGGCCGAGGGCGATACCCGTCCGGTGACGGTCCATCCTGAAGACCTGTCCGAGCTTCTCGGACCGGAGCGCTTCTACCCCGAGGCGGCCCGCCGGCAACTGGCGCCCGGCGTGGCCGCGGGTCTCGCCTGGACCGAGGCGGGCGGGGATGTGCTTTATGTCGAGACGGTGCTTCTGCCCGATGGCAAGGATCTGGTGATGACGGGACAGCTCGGAGCCGTGATGCAGGAATCGGCCAAGGCCGCGCAGAGCTACATCGCATCGCGGGCAGGGGCTTTCGGGATATCCGAGGCGATGCGTCAAAGCGGGGTGCACATCCATGTGCCGGCCGGGGCGATCCCGAAGGATGGGCCCTCGGCGGGCGTGACCATGATGACGGCGCTGACCTCGCTTTACAGCGCACGCCCGGTCCGCAGCGACACGGCCATGACCGGAGAGATCACCTTGAGCGGCTTGGTATTGCCGGTCGGCGGCGTGAAGGAAAAAATGCTCGCCGCGCACCGTGCCGGGATCAAACGCGTGATTTTGCCAAAGGAGAACGAAAAGGACCTGCGCGAATTACCCGAGCAGGTCCGCAACGAGGTCGAGTTTATTCTGGCCGCGCGCATCGAGGAGGTGCTGTGCGCGGCCATCCCCGACCTGCCGCAACCGTTGCGCGCCGGGTGCGGTCCTTAACGCCGCGTGTAGCGGTGCTTCACGCCCGCCGGAAACCACTCCGGATCGCCGAGGACTTTAAGCTCAATGTGCGGAAGCTGGGAAGCCGGCGGGACGTAGTTCGCGAATTCACTGTTCAAACGCCGTAGCTCGCGGACGATCACCTGGGCGGTGGCATCACGGTGTTCGTCGCTCGCCGTCTCGCCGGGGGCGAGCTCGATGACGATCGCGAGGAAACGATTCTTGTCTTCGTCCTCGCGCGCTTGCATGACGAATTTTCCCGTGACCCATTCCCGGATGCCCAATTGCTCCAGGCCGACGCTCACGTTCTCGGGATAGATGTTGGCGCCGAAATAGGAGATCACGAAGTGCGAGCGCCCGAACACGAACGCGAAGGGCAAGGGACGGATCGCGCGGCCATCGCCCGGTTCGAGCGCCGCGAGCGGATCGAATTCCCACTCCTTGAGAAAACGCAGCATCGCTGGATAGTCCACCAGCCCACCCTCGTCCGCGATATGGTAACGAACGAGCGGGATCCCGTTGTCCCCGCTGAAGAGCAGGGTGCCTTCCGAGATCTCAAAATAGCGCTGCAAGGGGTCGTATTGAACGAGGGTCGGCAAGCGCGGCTCGCCAAAGAGTTGCCGCGCCGCCTCCGGCGTGTCGGCCAAGAACCGCCGGATGCACACCGACAGCGGCGTCTCATTGCCCAAGACCCCGGCATCCGCCGTCCCATAGAGCGAGGCCGCATCACGGCAGCGGTCCGATGCTCCTGCGCGCTCGAGGACCAGCGCGCGCCATTCCTCGCTGAAAACCTCGCCGGCCAGGACCAGCTTGATATTATAACGCGGCCAAGCGATGCCGCGCGCCCGTCCAGTATCGATCACGTCCTTGAGAAAGGGCGGATAGCCGAGAAGCGCGACCTGCTCGAAATTCGGGCCGAGGGCTTCAATGACGCGCAAGATCTCGTCTTTGTTATTGCCCGGCGTGACCACCGTAAGGGGATAGCCCTTGGCGGCCAGGTGCCGGCAGCAGGCGGCGGTGTACATCCCGCCGACCCAGGTGCCGAGCGCGAAGCAGACCACGGCGAGGGTGAGGAGGGAATCGGCATGGAAACTATCGTGAAATACCTGCTCGAAGCGTACCGCGATCGCAAGCTCATCGGTGACGAAACGCGGCCAGAACGCCGGCGTGCCGGTCGAACCCGACGACACGGCGATCATGTCGCAAGTATCCAAGCGTCCGTACCGGCAAAGCGCCGCGAGCGGGTGCTTGGCGAGGTAATTTTGCCTGCTGCTCAAGGGCACGGTCGCGAAATCTTCCGCGCACCGAATCGACTCGGGCGCGACGCCGTTCTCCTCGAGAAACGCGCGGTAGGCCGGGACCGAGCGCGCGACGTCGTGAAACAGCGCGAGCGCATGCTCGGCCGGTGCGGGGCGGTCGTCCAGGGCAAGTAGACGGTCGAGCGGCGTGTTGCAAAACGTCTGTAGACCGTTCAGCAGGCGATCGTGTTTTTCCTGGCCCATAGGCTAAGCGCTCGGCGTAGCAGCGCTACGATTCGATACGGATCGATCCCACTCTGGCCTCCGTACCGGGCATTTTCAACCCTTTCCGCCTCGCGCGGCAAGCTCCCTGAGCCAGGGTAGCGCGTAATGGGTGCGCAGGATTTCTTCGGTAAAAACGGCACACAGGTAAAAACCCCGGGGTAATGTTTGGACCACGTTGCCGGATCCCCCGATGCCCTCGGTGCGGGCGCGGCCGTGCGCCGCCTTGGGACGGATCTGCAGGTAGGTCCCGTGCCCCACCGGTCCCTCGCATTTGGGGCAACAGGCAAGTCGGTGTGCGCGCTCGGCATCGATACACGCCGGCGCACGGCGCCACGCACCGTCGGCGCCGGCCGGCACCAGGTCGACCAGCGCCTCCCCGCCGACGACGATCATTCCCGGTCGGCTGGTCCTGCGGCGCCTTCCTTGGTCAGCTTTCGCGGGTCGAACTCGACCTTGCCGACGAAGAGCCGGTTCACGAACCACAGCACGATGCCGACGGCGACCAGGCCGATGGCGATGTAGTAGTCGTCGGCCGGCCGGCCGGACAGCACCGGGATGGCGAGATACGCGCAGAGCACCGCGCCGAGCACCGGGGCCCACGTGGGCGCCCGGAAGTGCTTGTGCTCGACCGTTTCCCGGCGCAGCACCAGGCAGGCGATATTGACCACGGTGAACACGACGAGCAGCAGCAGCGACGTCGTGCCGCCGAGCCTGGCCACGCCGTCGGCACCGGCGATGGAGATCAACGCGACGGCGATCGCGCTGGTCACCAGGATGGACACCCACGGCGTGCGGCGGAACGGGTGCACCGTGCCGAAGGCCCTCGGCAGGACCCGCTCGTTGGCCATGCCGTAGAGCAGCCGGCTGGCCATCAGCATGTTGATCAACGCGGAGTTGACCACCGCGAGCAGCCCGATGGCGGCGAAGATGTCGAGGTTGAACCCCGGCGCCCCGACCTCGACCACTCTGAGCAGGGCACCCGACCCGGCGGCCGCCAGGTCGGGTGCCGAGACCAGCAGCGAGCAGGTGATCGCCACCAGGACGTAGATCAGACCGGCGCCGGCCATGCCGGAGAGCAGCGAGCGCGGGAAGATCCTGGCCGGATCCTTTGTCTCCTCGACCATGTTCACCGAGTCCTCGAACCCGACCATCGCGAAGAAGGCCAGCGAGGTGGCCGCGGTGACCGCCAGCAGGACTCCGGTGTCGGCCGGTGGGTTGATCTCGGTGAGCCGGCCCAGCTCGCCGGCACCGGTGCCGATAGCGTAGATCCCGATCCCGATGATGATCAGCAGCCCGGAGAGCTCGATCGTGGTGAGCACGACGTTGGTCTTCACCGACTCCGAGACGCCGCGGAAGTTGATCAACGCGATGACCAGGATGAACCCGATCGCGACCAGCACGATCGGCGCGGCGGACCAGAACTGCCGGAGGTAGGCGCTGCCGAACGCGAGCGACGCCGACGACGCCGAGGTGATGCCGGAGCACATCACGGCGAACGCGACCAGGAACGTGAGGAACGGGAGCCTGAAGGCGCGGTTGGTATAGAGCGCCGCCCCGGCCGCCCGCGGGTACTTCCCGACCAGTTCCAGGTAGCTGAACGCGGTCAGGAACGCCACCACGAACGCCCCGACGAACGGCACCCACAACGCGCCGCCGATCCGGCTGGCGACGTTGCCGGTCAGCGCGTAGATCCCGGTGCCCAGGATGTCGCCGATCACGAAGAAGAAGAGCAACTTCGGGCCGATGGCCCGCTTGAGTTCGGGCTGGCGGCCCTCGGCCGGCGCGGTGCCCGGCGCTGTGGTATCGCTCGTCATGGCTGATCAGTTTGCCGGTGATCGTGCGCTGCGTCACCCCTCCGGACGGGATCGGACTCAGGGGTCAAAGGGGAAGCCGGGCGGAAAGTGGCCCTCGCCGGCCTCCTGCCACCGCTCGAACACATAATGCCGTCCAACCGATTGCATGAGCTTGGCAATCGCGTCACCAACAGATGGACGTGGTTGGTCATGAGCACATAGGCGTGTATGTCGCACCCGCGGCGATCAGCGCCTCACGCAAGCAGCTCCTCACCTCACTACCGAATAAAGCATTTAATCTGCCGACTCGATATGGATCTGCTGAAAGTAATCGGGGAGCTGTTCCTTGAGTAACTTATCGATCTGGCCTGCTTTTGGCTGATAAATAAACGGCCGTCGTGGATAAAGCCGATCATTCACCCACTCTGTTGACCAGTCGCTGGTACCGGCAAGACATTCCTTAGCAAAATCCTTGAGTGCATAGCGTTGCTCCTGCTCCTGACAGCCCGAAACAAAAATATCCACATAGGACTGTACGATAGGATACCGCGCGTTTGCCGTAGCAATAGACTCAGGCTTATTGACATAGATCCAGACTTGTCCACGCGGCGTTGGAGTCCCGTGCTTCAGCAGTGCATAGCTTGCAGGTTCCACCGCCAGCCGACAATAAAAAAATTCGCGCTTATCCATCGCCGGGATCCCATCCGCATTGATTTTATAAATGAGTGCATTGAGCTTACTGGCTTTATCTGGAACGACACCTAAATACGTCGTATCAAACCCCACACTGCCGCCTTTGGCAAACCAGCCGCGCCGATAGCCATTGACCGTCACCGGATAGGCCGTGCCCGCGTTAGGCGCGCTACGCTTACGCGATTCATCCTGCATCAGGCTGCCATAGCCGATGATGTATTGGGCCTTTTTCAGATCGGGCGCGACATTGCAGTTGCCACTCAGATCAGCCGCCAGTTTTTTCAATTCCTCATCCGCTGCAACCTTGTCTTGGGTGAGTGTCTGCGTCGTTAACTGTGGCGATTGCTGAGCATCAGCTTCTTGAGGTTTAATGGCTGTTGTTGTATTAGCACACCCAGCCAATACGACAATAAGCGCAGGCCAAAAAAACACATGGAAAAGTGTTTTTTGCATAAACGTTTGCCTCTGTTTAATGGCATATTTGCGGGGCTTGATAATTCAAACCTAAAATTCGAAAATAGTTGCCGCCTAACGCAATATTACGAAACGCTTCATCATTGAGGTATCGATTAATTCTACTGTTTACTTCCAATTCTTCTTGATACACTGCAAATTGCTTACTCCGTGCAGCAACAAAGTCCGTGCCAGGCAAGATTCGATCAGAATATTTATTAAGGAAAGCGACATATAAATCTCTGGCTTCCGGTTTGCTGAAATAATTGTCATACAGCACACGCCACGAGATATCCAACATCAAATTCGGGTTTTTATCCAAAAAGGACTTCATGATTCGAATATGCTCCGCTGCGTTCATTGTGGATAATTCCTTTGATAAGCCCATATGCGCCCAAACAATCTTATTGTCTGGATAGAGTTCGAATACATACTCCATTAAAGGCAGGAATTTTTTCGGTGCGGCGTCATTACCCAGGTCAGAATGAATATTGATGGGGATATTGCGTTCTTTAAGTAATGCCATAAATTCCGCCCATTGCTTGATATTTTCCTTGGTGGCGGGCTTATGGTGGTTTTTAAGTAAGGCTTGCTTAATTAGATTGACCTCGCCCATCCACTTAAACATTCTCGGATATTCTTTGTCGTACAAATGGATCATCTTGGTAATACCTGCCGGATTAGCCAACTCAGGAAATGTCATGGATAAGGTCAAGTGTACGCCTTTAGGTTTAAGTTCAAGATAATTGGCGGCATTGACAAAATCGTTCTTAATGCTTGGCAACGCCGGCGTACCGGGACAATCCAGGTAGTAAGTGCAAGACGAGTCCACGGGTAAAATCTGCCCTATGCCATAAACGTTGGCAAACAAAACGCCGGTCTTATTGAAATATTCCAACAGTTCGTTAAATGGAATGGCCGGGCCACCAAATGGCCTGAAGTGAAGGTGTGAATCAACCACTGATGTATACGGTTCGGTCTGGCGATTATAACACCGTGTGTTGCCTTGATTAAACGAAGCTAAGTCACGGTAACTGATACCCGCACAACCTGCTACTAGCATGGCAATCATTGCAATGGTGATTTTGACCATAAGCTTATTTTTCATCAACACTCTCCTCTCAATTTTCTAACATCCGGGGCAAAGTGGTTGCTCCAGGAGTGGCTCTGTTGACTAAGGCATTAGATTTTTTGGTTTGTTGCCACGCTCACTTCTTACAACGTATCGTCATAGTTTTCAAGTGATTTTCTTTACTCACTATAGGCCGATGAACCACGCAGACTCCGAGCAGGTTAATGGGGCCAGGTTCTATATATTTGTGGTATACTCAACACATGCCCCGCCGCTCGCGTGTTCGCCCCGATGGAATACCCCTGCACATCGTGCAGCGCGGCCACAACCGCGAGCCATGCTTCGTTGGCGAAGAGGACTACTATACTTACCTGCATCGGCTCGGTGAGGCATTGAAGGAGACAAGTTGTTCACTGTACGCCTATGCGCTCATGACCCACCATGTACACAAGGGGTAAAGGGTCAGGTTCGCAATGCTTTTCACGATCCCAATTCTCCCTGCCCCTCGATGGCTTCGCCAGCAACATCATGCTCTAACCGCGGCTTCGCCTCGCGTCGCACCGCTGCCCCGTCATGCGCTCGATCTTGGCATGGTCATTGATGCGAATACTAGATTGTCTTTTCGCGATGCCACAGTATCCAAGCCGCTAGGGTTTTGGGGGAAGAACATCTTTGATCGCCTCGAGGCGTAAGCGCCCGATCTCGCTGCCCAAGGCCGCACCCGTGAGTCCCTGAGCGATGAGATCGCGAGCATCGACGGACTGCGCGGCACGCAAGGCGCGGCGCAGGTACTCCGGCTGAGGGTAGGTGCGCTCCTCAAGCCCGGTACGCCCGCGGGCATCGGCTTCGCAGGCCGTGAGGAATTGCTCGAAGCGCTCCGGCCTTCGGAAGGCATCCAGGGCCTCGAGGGCAGTTAGCAGGGTCGCGGGCCGAAGCTCAAGGGCACGGTGACAATGGCTGTGATAGCGCGCGACCAGCACGGCGAGATCGCGGTAGTCGTTGGGGATGCGATAGCGCTGGCAGAAGGCAAGGATGATATCCGCGCCGCGCTCCTCGTGCCCGTGGTGATGCGGCCAGTGCTCTTGAGGGGTCGTCCCTTTCCCGAGATCGTGCACCAACGTGGCGAAGCGTACGCGCGGATCTTCGCTCAAGCGTGCGGCCTGGTCGAGCACCAGCATTACATGCAATCCCGTGTCGATTTCGGGGTGGTGGCGCGGGGGTTGCGGCACGCCGAAGAGCCGTTCGATCTCGGGAAAGAGCACAAGCAGGGCGCCGCAGGTTCGCAGCGCGTCGAAAAATAGGCGCGGATTGGGCTCGGCGAGGGCCTTGTCGAGCTCCGCCCAAACCCGCTCGGGAACCAAGGCTTCGGTTTCCCCGGCCGCGACCATCTCGCGCATGAGCGCAAGCGTTTCCTCGGCGATCAGAAAGCCGAAACGCGCAGCCAAGCGTGCGACGCGCAAGATGCGCACGGGATCCTCGGCGAAGGCGGGCGAGACATGCCGGAGGATCCCGCGTTCGAGATCCGCGCGGCCACCGTGCGGGTCGATGATTCTCCCGTCGATGTCTTCGGCCATGGCGTTTATGGTCACGTCGCGGCGTTCGAGATCGGCCTCCAAGGAGACCTCGGGCGACGCATGGACAACGAACCCCTTGTAGCCGGGCCCCACCTTGCGTTCGGTGCGCGCGAGCGCGTATTCCTCGTGGGTCTGGGGGTGGAGAAAGACCGGGAAGTCCTTGCCGACCGCGCGGTAACCAAGGCCCAAGAGATCTTGCGCCGTGGCGCCGATCACGACCCAATCACAGTCCGAGACCGGGCGGCCGAGGAGCTTATCCCGGACCGCGCCGCCGACCTTGTAGACCTTCACCGCCGCCGCGCGAATGTTCGCAAGACCCGATAGCGCGCCCGCTGATGCTGTTTTTGCAGATACGCCGGGACCACGGCCTCAATCGCAACCGGCTCGATACCCAAGACCGCGAGCCCGCTCTCGCCCTGACAGACGCTCGGGACCTGCAGCGAGCGGTAATTATCCAAGGACATGGGCTTCCCCGGGATCCGTTCCAAGACCTGGGCCTGCAGATACGAGAGTCTCTCGTTTAGCGGCAGGATGCGGCGGCGTAGATGCAGGCACGTGGCTGTATACGCTACCAGCTCTTGCAGCGTGTATTGCTTCGGTCCGCAGAGATCATAGCGCCGTCCCGCCGTCGCTGGGTCCTCTAGCGCCTGCATGAAAGCCTCCACGACGTTGGTGACGTAGACCGGGGCAAACCGCGATCGCGGGCACGCCAGGGGAAAGAAATAGGGGCTGAACCGCAGCAACCGGGCGAAGCGGTTGAAGAAGCTATCGTCGGGGCCGAAGATCACCGAGGGCCGGAAGCTCGTGATCCGTAACCCCTCGCCGGCCGCTTGGTGCACCAGATCCTCGGCCTCGCCCTTGGTCTTGAGATAGTGGCTGGGACCGGCCTTGGCGTCCGCATTGAGCGCGCTCATGTGCAAAAGGCAGTGGACAGGATTGCGCCGGCAGGCTTCCACGACTTGACGCGCCAGATCGGCGTGGGCATGGCGGAAGCCGCTACCGTCGTCGCCGCGCTCGTTGAGAATACCGACGAGGTTGATGACCGCATCGCATCCGACAAGCTGGCGCGTCAGCTCGACGGGATCGTGCACGTCGCTCTCGATGAGATCCAAGGTCGGGATCACGAGCAGCTCGCGGTGCCGTTCCCGCCGCCGGGTGAGCACGCGGATGCGGTAGTCTTGGCCGCTCAGGGCATTGACGAGATGGCGTCCGACGAAGCCGGTGCCTCCCAGGATGGCAATGGTTTTGATGATCATATTCTAACCGTAATTACTCTGTTCGCTGCGGCGCAGGTGATTCGCGTCGTGGCGGTTCCGCGGCGCGGGGACACCGCCGCAAGCCGCTCGGTAATAGGCTTCACCCGCTTCCCCATGCGCCACTCGTAGACCGCGGTGTAGAATAGCGCATTGCGCACGTAGCGGCGCGTTTCCGTATAGGGGATCGTTTCTACCCACAGCTCGGCGTTTTGGCAATCCCCTTGCGGCCGCCAGCGTTCGACGTTACCGGGGCCGGCGTTGTAGGCGGCCGCCGCCATGGCCAGGTTGCCGTTGAAGCGCGCCAGCATTTGGCCTAAATAGCGACTGCCGAGCGCGATGTTGGTCTTGGGATTATAAAGCTTGACATCGGCCGCTAAGGGCATACCCAGGTCTTTCGCTACCAGCCTTCCCGTGCTCGGGAGCACTTGCATGAGACCGACCGCCCCCGCCGCCGAGCGCGCCTGGTCAAAGAACGCGCTTTCCGCGCGCATGATACTGTAAAGGATAGCAGGTTCCATGTTAGATCGCGCCGCGCTCTCGGATACCCATGACGCATAGGGTATCGGAAAGCGAAATTCGAGATCATCGTAGGCTTTGGCCTTCCCGAGCGCGAAGATCACCCGATCGTGCCAGCCCCACTCATGGGCGATGGCGGCCGCGGCGGGAACCGCGCGATCGGGCAGGTGATTCACCGTGTAAGTCCATTCGCTGCGCGCTTCCCGCAGGTATCCGGCGAGCCGCAGCTCGCGCGCGCGCACCATGCCCGGCCATGATCGTATGCGCGCGTCTTCTGCCGCCGACAGGCGAATCGGCCGATGGCCGAACCGATAGGGCACGCCTAGCCGATCGGCCGCCGCGAAACCGTAATAGTCGCGTTCGGCCGCCAGCTCTTGGAATAGCCCGCGTGCCGCGGGCGCGTGTCCGGTGGACTCCAAGGCGCGGGCGCGCCAATAGCGCCAGCGCAAGGGATTCATGTCCCCGATCGCCTCGCGTTCGGTCCAACGCGCGAGATCGGGCCACGCCCCGGTTGCGATCGCCAATCGCAACTGGGCGCGCTGGACCCGCGCATCCACGAGGCTGGCATCGATCGAATACAGCCAGGCAAACGCCTGCGGCAGACGTTGATCGGCGGCCGCCAAACCGAGGCTGCGCTCGACCTGCCCGGTGAGCGGATCGCCGGATTTAAAGCGCGGCGCAAACCGTCTCCAAGCCGCATAAGCCCGCTCGGCGTCGGTGCGCGCCAGCCGGGCGATGCCATGAGCGATGATCTCGCGGCCGATCGGATGATCGTGCTTGAAGTCCTCGCCTGCTAATGCTTTGGCCGGATTGTTATGGCTGGTGATCCAGAGTGTGGCCCAGCGTCGCTCGGCCGGTGATAGCCTGTCACCGAGATAGGCGGCAAGGCGTGTCTCACCGGCCGCCATCGCCAGCCGGATCCGCTGCCAAATCAAGTCCTCGGTCCAAAGAGCGCTCTTGCTCAAGGCAGCGAAGGCCGGATCGCATTCCGTGGGCAGTGGGGCCGCGCTCAGCCACAGTTGTTTGATTTCCTCCAGCACGGCTTGATCCGGTTGCCGCCGCAGTCGGGCCGTAGCGTAGTGACACTGCAACACCAGATCTTCCTGGGCTGCATAAAACGCCAGGTAGATGGGCCAATCGCCCCTCAAGGCGAGCGTGCGCAGCCAGGCCGTACGCAGTGGTGCGGCGACTAGGGCTTCAGAATAGGCCTTCAAAAACGCGCGGACCTCGCGGGGTGCGGCTTGGGCGAGGCGCGGGCGCAGATAGTCGTAGCGCAGGTAGGGATAAAGGGCGTAGTCCTCGAGCCCGAATGCTAGCTCGCGATAAGCTTGGAGATCCCCCGCGCGCAGGGCCTCGCGCGCGCGGCGGAAACTCTCGCGCTCGCCGCTCAACTCATCCACCCGCGATCCCGCGTAGGTCAGGCCGAGCGCGCAAATGAGCGCGACGCTAACCCAACCGAGCGGTGGTAAACATGCGAGGCGACGCGAGTGCGCTGACATGGGCCGCAGATTGTCCTTGGAAACCCAGGCCGTTGCAATTTCCATGAACGACATGTTTGCAGCCGGATCCATGGGGCTTGCGCCACGAGCGGGGCGCATGATCATGGGCAGGCGCTCTTGGCCTTGCGGTTGTCCCTCGCGATCGAGAGGGAAAGACTACCTGGCGCGCGCGGTGGCCGCGCATGCTTGACAACCGACAATGGTCATTTATGATGAGCTTATGACCATAACGATCACCGAGTTCAAAGCCAAGTGTCTTCATCTGATCCGTCAGGTAGAGGCGCAAGGCAAGCCTATCGACATCGCCCGTCGCGGGCGAGTGGTGGCACGCTTGATCTCCGCCGCTCCAGTCAGCGCGCCCCGTGACAAGCCTTGGCAGCGCCTGCGCGGCAGCGGTCGTCTGGAGTCCGCACCCGGCGAATCGGCGTTGGCCGACAGCGACTTCAAAGCGCTGCATTGAGCATCCTGCTCGATACGCACGCCTGGATCTGGTGGCTGACCGGCCAGCCAGAGCTGCTCCGCAGGCAGGCGGAAGCGCTCGATCGGCTGGCTGAGCGCCAGTTGCCGTATCTGTCAGCTATAAGCCTTTGGGAAGCGCAGATGCTGAACGCCAAGGGCAGGCTGAAACTCGATTTGCCCTTCGACCGCTGGCTGCGCGAAGCCGCGAGCCCAGAGGTGGTCCGCATACTACCGTTCGATGTCGATGTGGTATTGGGCCTGAGCACGCTGCCAGCGCGCTTTCACGGCGATCCGGCCGACCGCATTATCGTAGCCACGGCGCGGGTGTTTAACCTCCCGCTACTCTCATTCGATGCGGCGATCCGCAAGGCGCGGGTCGTGCGGTTGTGGAAGGTCCCATAGACCCGGTCGCCATCGACTGAAACCAGCTCGACGCTTACTTCACGATGGCGATCCTGATCGCGTATCTGGCGCTCGGCACGCTCGCCGGGATCCTCGCCGGGCTGCTCGGGATCGGAGGCGGCATCGTGATCGTCCCCGGTCTCTATTTCTTGTTTCTAGCGCAGGGATTCTCCGAGCAGATTTGCATGCACCTTGCCATCGGCAGCTCGCTCGGGAGCGTGGTCTTTACCTCGATGTCCTCGGCTTCGGCGCATCATCGCCAGGGTTCCGTGTATTGGACCGCGGTGCGGGGATTGACGCCGGGGATTTTGGTCGGGGCCGCGCTCGGGGCCGCGCTTGCCGATCTCATCCCCGAGCGGGGGTTGCGGCTGGCGTTCGGCCTCTTCGAGATCGTCGTCGCCGTGCAACTGCTGGTTGGTTTCAAACCGGCTCCGCACCGCGATCTGCCTCGACGGGGGGTGCTCGGCCTCACGGGCGCCGTGATCGGCATGGTATCCGCGCTCCTCGGGATCGGCGGTGGCACGCTGACCGTACCGGTCTTGTTATGGTGTAATGTATCGATGCATCCAGCCGTGGGCACGTCGGCGGCCTGCGGTTTGCCGATCGCGCTCGCGGGTGCGCTCGGGTTCGTGATCACGGGCTGGGATGGGGCCGGTTTGCCGCACTGGAGCAGCGGTTATCTGTACTGGCCAGCCGTGACCGCCGTGGCCGGGGGGAGTGTCTTGTTCGCCCCGCTCGGTGCGCGCCTCGCCCATACCCTGCCGGTCGTGAGTCTGAAGCGGCTATTCGCGCTGGTGGTGGCGGTCATTGGCATACGCATCATTATTTAGTTTTAGCACGGGCTTTTTTAGGCTTCTAACGGCTTACATGCGAGCGATAACCCAAATGTCAAAGTTTCTATTCTCGATATTGATTTTGTTAGTCCTGGCGCTTGGGCTCCTAGCCGGCGCCCTGGCGGGAAACCGCTTGCCGTGGCTGGAACCGCCCGGCCCGTGGGTGAGGCTCATGACCTATCTCGGTTCCAACATGGCGCAGACGGACGCGGCCAACACCTTTACTGAGCTACGCCCCCGTCTCTATCACGCGGCGCCTGAACAGGTCTTTGCCAAGGTGCGGGAGGCGATGACGCAGCTTGGTTGGGAAGTCGTTCGGGAAGATCGAGACCGGCTTCGGCTCGAGGCGGTAGTGACCACGCGGCTATTGCGTTTCAAGGACGATTTCGTGGTGCGGCTGGCGCCGGCGGAGGGGCAAACCGCTGTCCACGTCGAATCGCGTTCGCGTGTGGGCCGTGGCGATCTCGGCGCCAACACGCGCCATATTCTCGATTTATATGAGCGCTTGGACGAGGTGCGTTGAGGGAGATGGGGCCTAGCCGGATTCCGGGCCACGCCGCCTTGGCGGTGGCGACGCGCGGGGTAGCGGTCGAGAGCATCCACTACGGGTCGATTGCCGCGGTCGATTCCAAGGGCCGGCTCATCGCCTGGGCCGGAGAGCCGAGTGCGATGACGTTTACGCGCTCGGCCTGCAAACCGCTGCAAGTACTGCCCTTGCTCGCCCATGACGGCGTACATCGGTTTGCGTTCACGCCCGAGGAGATCGCGCTCATGTGCGCGAGTCATTCCGGCGAAACCAAGCATCTCGATGCGGTGCTTGGGATCCTCTCGAAGATCCGGTGCAGCCGGCGTGATCTCCAGTGCGGGGTGCATGTCCCGCTGCTGTATCAAGCGCTCGGCCGGCAGCCGAAGCCAGGCGACGCGTTTAACGCGCTCCACCATAACTGCTCCGGGAAGCATGCGGGGATGCTGGCGCTCGCCCGCTTGCTCGAGGCCCCGATCGAAGACTATCTCAGCGTCGAGCACCCGGTTCAACAGCGGATCTTGGCGGCTATCGCAAGCATGGCGGATGTGCCCCTGGGCGACATCGTCGTCGGAATCGACGGCTGCAGCGCGCCCAACGCGGCCATCCCCCTGCGGGCGCTGGCGCTGGCCTATGCGCGGCTTGCGGGCGGGGAGGGGATGTACCCCGAGGTGCGCGGGGCCGTTTTCTCCGCCATCAGCGCCTATCCCGATATGGTGTCCGGGAGCGGCCGGTTTGATCATGCATTGACCCAAAGCGGCCGCGGGAAGTGGGTGAGCAAAGGAGGGGCGGAAGGCGTCGAGGGCATCGGCATCAAGGGTCGCGGCGGCTGGGGGATCGCCATCAAGATTGCGGACGGCACGCCACGCGCGCTGCACGTGGTCACGATCGAGGTCTTGCGTCAGCTCGGGGTGTTGAAACCACCGCTGGCTAAGGTGCTCATCCCCTACCGCCGGGTGTCGCTTCCGAATGCGCGCGGGGTGGAAACCGGCGAGGTGATGCCGGTGTTTAAACTAAGCTAGGAATGTGATCGAGCAGTAAGCGAGGATTTCGAGCAGCCCGATTCTGCATTAACGCGCGGTATTTTGAGACCACTTCTAGTTAGCTCCCGAACTCTGGACCCGGCCAAAGCTAGGGATGAGCATGCCTTACTCTAGCCTGCAATGAAATATCTCACAATCCGAATGTGAAAAAAAGCACAAACACGGAGCATCCAAATCCTGATTCTAAACGTATACAGCCATGAATACTTGCTCGCAAAAGGGATTGCCAGCATTAGCCCGAGGGACGGCTACGAGGAAGTATTCAGGTGGACGAGTCACCCGTCTTCGGGTGATTTCTCTTTAAATGAAATTGCATGTATACCATTAGGTATTAGGAGAACGACGATGAATACAATCTCGAAGCTGTCTACAACCACGGCTATTGCGTTATGCGCATTGGCTCTGGGGATCACGGGAAACGCGCTGGCCACGAGCGGCACCGGTAAAAGCGCGAATTCCCTTAAGGTCATCGGCCTGACTGACGATGGTCGGCTGGTCAAATTCCGGAGCGATAAGCCTTCGCGTAGCCAAGAAATCGGCTTTGTCACCGGGCTTGGCGGTAACGATGTGGCGCTGGTCGGCATCGATTTCCGGGTTCAAGATGGCCTGCTCTACGGCGTTGGCAATGGCGGAGGTGTCTACACCATAGACCGGCGGACGGGTGTGGCGAGTTTCGTGAACTCGCTCAATTTCAATGGCAATCCAGTCGCACTATCCGGCACCTTTTTCGGCGTCGACTTCAATCCCGCGGCCGACCGTCTGAGAATCGTTAGCGATACCGGCCAAAATCTTTCCCACAACGTCAATGCCGGCGGCACGACGTCGGATCCGGGCGTGGGCATCCTCAATACCGGCACTCCTCCGGTGCTGGTGCTCGGTGTTAGC
>JBIMKC010000036.1:0-14783 GCA_043673925.1 Chromatiales bacterium
CTAAGCAAGGCTCACTATGAATCGCGGCATGTGGAAAATGCGCCTGATCATCATGTTGGTGATCGCGGGTTTTTCCGTTCTTTCGTTTTTCAGCAAGACTTCGGTCAATCCGATCACCGGCGAATCGCAGCGCGTTAGCCTAACCCAGGATCAAGAAATCGCTATGGGATTGCAGTCCGCGCCGGAGATGGCAGCGCAGTTCGGCGGCATGTATACCGATGAACGCGTACAACAAAGCGTGAAGGCGCTAGGCAAGAGAATCGTCGCGCAGAGCATCGCGGCGCGAAGCGGCTATCCGTTCGATTTTCATGTGCTGGCGGACGACGAAACCGTGAATGCGTTCGCGCTGCCCGGCGGGCAGATTTTCATCACCGTCGCACTGCACTCGCGCTTGAAGACTGAAGATCAATTGGCGGGTGTGCTAGGCCACGAGATCGGCCATGTGATCGGCCGCCATTCCGCCGAGCACATCGCCAAACAAGAATTAACGCAAGGACTCACCGGCGCGGTGGTGATGGGCGCGGGCTCGTACGAAATGGCTCAAGTCGCGCGCATGGTCGGCGGCCTGATCAACATGAAATATGGTCGCGCGGATGAACTCGAAGCGGACAAGTTCGGCGTGTGCTTCATTAAAGGTGCCGGCTACGATCCGGCCGCGCTGGTCGATGTGATGAAAATTCTCGCTGAAGCAAGCGGCGGCGCATCGCGCGCGCCCGAATTCGCCAGCACTCATCCGGCGCCCGAGAATCGCATGCAGCAGATTGAAGCGCACTTGCGCAATCTGGGGCGAGTCTGCGCCTTTCAACCCGTCGCGCAGCAGTAGTTCGTGCGCAGGCCGCACACCGCGCACTCGCGTAATTGACAATTCCCAGGTCTATACAGTACTGTTCCTTTCGAAGAAAAAGGCGTTTATTCGTTCTATACTCGAATGGGGGGGCAACCATGCGTGGATTCATCCGCTATCTCTCCTTGATCTCTGCGGTCGCGCTGCTGAGCTACCTCAGCCTCGGGAGGGAGGCCCGGGCCGGCTGCGCGCCGGCGCCCAGCATCAAGGACGACGTGCTCAGTTGCAACGTCGCGACACCGCCGGACCCGACCGCTGCCACCGTCAATGCCTCGAAAGGCAACGACCAGATCACGGTCGATAGCGGCACCTATACAGGCGGCTTCGACGGCGGCGCCGGCAATGACACCTTCACGCTCATCGGGGGCATCATAGGGTCGATCACGGACACGGTCGGCCTCAGGAGTACCCTCATCCTCACTCCGGGAAGCAATGCGACCATCACGGGCAACGTGACCTTCGATGAAACTCTCGATCGGCTGGAGGTGCATGCCGGCACGATCAGCGGCCATGTCGAGCAGGGTATTGGGGTCGATACTTTGATCATGACCGGCGGCGTAATCGGCTCGATCGCTCAGGGCGTCGGCCGCGATCATGCGACTGTCTCGGGCGGGCGCATCATCGGCGAGTTCACCGACGGCGACATCTTCACCATGACGGGCGGCCGGATCGGCTCCGTCGATCTGAGGACCGGAACCAACATCATGCGGATGTCCGGCGGGCAGATCGACCTGAACGTCAACGCCGAGCAGGCCGACGACACGCTGGAGCTGTCGGGAGGCAGCATCGGCGGCAATGTCAACTTCGGCAGCGGCGATGACAAGATCACCGTCACGGGCGGAGCAATCGGCGGCCAGGTGCTCACCGAGGCGGGAACCGACAGCTTCACCTGGGCGGATGGCGGTACGATCGGGGGCGCCGTCGACCTCGGCGCCGACAACGACGGGGCGATCCTGCGCAACCTGACGAACGCCCTGCTATCCTCGACGTCGCCGATCGACGGCAATCTCGGCACCGACCGGCTCACCTTTGAAAACACCGTCGCGACCGACGTCGGCCGCTTCCAGCGATGGGAGACGGTCGATCTCACGAATGGCTCGCAGCTCACGCTCGACACCAATCTCACCTTGGGCGACGCCGGCACCGGCACTGGCTCACTTAGCATCGATGCCACAAGCACGCTCTTCGCCGGCGGCGGGGACAACTCCATCTTGCCATTCACCTCAGGCCAGCTTGCCAGTGTGGCCAATGGCGGCACGATCGACCTGACCAATGGCGGGCCGAGCGCCACCGACAGCCTGACGATCGTCGGCAACTACAGCGCGGGCAGCAACCTGCTTCTGAACACGGTGCTCGGTGCCGACGGCTCGCCCTCGGACAAGCTTGTCATCGAGAGCGGCGCGGCGACCGGCAACACGACGATCGGCGTCGTCAAGGTCGGCGGCGCCGGCGCTCTCACGACCAGCGATGGCATCCTCGTCGTCGAGGCGGTGAACGGCGCGACTACGGCGGGTGATGCCTTCGCGCAGGGTAATCGTGTCGCGGCCGGCGCCTTCGAGTACCTGCTGTTCCGCGGCGGCGTGGCTGGTGCAGCGCCGGACAACTGGCATTTGCGCTCGGCGCTCGTTCCGGGATCGGCTCCGCCGGCGGCGCGCGGGGCGCTTGCCCCTCGGGCGGCACCCGCTCCGGGCGAGCCTGTGGCTCCGCCCGCTCCGGGCGAGCCTGCGGCTCCGCTGGCGCCGGCCCCGTTGCCGGCCCCTCCGGCGCCGCCCGCTCCGGGCGAGCCTGCGATTCCGCTCCTTCGTCCGGAGGTGCCGGTCTATTCGGCCGTGCTACCGACGGCGCGCGCACTCGGCATTCTCACGCTCGACGCCTTCCACGAGCGCCAGGGCGAGCAGCGCCTGCTCCAGGGCACCGGCGTCGTCCCGGCCGCCTGGGGCCGCGCCTTCGGCGAGAAGCGGGAAGACAGCTGGTCGGGCCTCGCCGCACCCGAGTTCGACGGCACGCTGTTCGGCTTCCAGGCCGGGCTCGATCTCGCCGGCTTCGTCTCGTCGCGCGGCGACGAGCGCGACCATCTCGGAGTCTTCGTCGGCTATGCGCGGGCCGATGGCGACATCGACGGCTTTGCGGTCGGCCAGCAAATGCAGGTCGGCGATCTCGGCTTCAATGCCTACAGTATCGGCGCCTACGGGACGCATATCGGGCCGGGCGAGTGGTATCTCGACGCCGTGCTGATGGGCACCTTTTTCGACGGCAAAGCCAGCTCCGACTTCGGCGCCGCCGCGGATCCCGACGGCACCGGCGTCACTGCCTCGCTCGAGGGCGGCTATCCGATCGCGCTCGGTGCCGGCCTCACGCTCGAGCCGCAGGCGCAGATCACCTGGCAGCATCTCGACCTCGACGACACGGCGGACGCCATCTCGACGGTCGAGTACGACACTGCCGACACCTTCATCGGCCGGGTCGGCGCGCGGCTGCAAGGCGAGGTCCAGGCGGGCTCGGTGCCGCTGCAGCCCTATGTCAAGCTGAACCTCTGGCAACAGGTCGGCGGCGACGACGCGGTGATTTTCGGCGGCGCCAACGAGATCGAGACCAAAAACCGGATGACGGCGATCGAGGTCGGCGCCGGAATCGTCGCAAAGGTCTCGGAGTCGGTCGGGCTCTATGCCGTCGTTGACTACACGACGGACATTGCCGACAACGACACGGAAGTCATCCAGGGGAATCTGGGCGTGCGCGTGACGTGGTGAGGTGAGAGTGCAAGCCCTAGGGTTGGCGAGTGTGCTGGTCGTGGCGGCGGCAGCGCGATCGGCGCCGGCTTGCAAACGGCGAACACGCCCTTATCGGTGACGGTATACGCCATGAGGAGGCGGAAGACAACAGCTTACGCTTCGGGGTTCGGCCCCTCGCTGGAGCCGCGACGCGCGGCGCGTTTGCGGCGGATCTGTAACAGCGTGATCACCGGACCCGTGGACGCGTAGATAAAGAAGGCTACAAACAGCGAAACGGGTGGCGACAGGGACACAAGCACGAAGATCAGAACCACGAGGAGGCCCCGCACGAAGGGGACGCGGCCTCTGAAATCGATGGCCTTCAAACTATGGTAGCGAACGTTGCTGACCATGAGGCCCGCCGCCACCACCGTCAATAACAGCGTCAGAGGCGCCAGGAATCTACCGTCGGTCAGTCCACTGTCCGCGCCGACCCACACCAACCCGGCCAATAAGGCCGCCGCCGAAGGGCTGGGCAGACCCTGAAAGTATTGTTTGTCGGCCGTGCCCACCTGGGTGTTAAAGCGCGCCAGCCGGAGCGCGGCGGCCGAGGTGTAAACGAATGCCGCGAGCCACCCGAGTTTACCCAAGGCAAGCAGAGACCATTGATACATGACGAGCGCCGGGGCCACCCCAAAGGAAACCATGTCCGACAAGCTATCGTATTCCGCCCCGAAATCGGTTTCCGTGTTGGTGAGGCGCGCCACGCGGCCATCGAGCCCATCGAGCAACATGGCGATGAATACCGACACCGCCGCCTCGTGAAAGCCTCCCTGGATAGAGGCTACGATGGCATAGAAGCCGGCGAACAGCGCCGCGGTGGTGAAGAGGTTCGGCAGCAGGTACAGGCCGCGCCGGCGCGGGGTCTTCGCATTGTGCCCGATGTTAAGCACGTTGAAGCACGTTAAGCAGTCGGCATCGAGCCGGCCATCTATACACGCCTCCTTAATGGCCTAGTTCCGGCTGCGATCGACCAAGCGATTCGCTTGGATCCAGGGCATCATCTCGCGGAGTTTCGCGCCGACCTGCTCGATGGGGTGCTCGCGGCTCAGGCGCCGCTTAGCCTTCAGCATCGGCGCGCCGCTCTGGTTCTCGAGGATGAATTCCCGGGCGAACTGCCCGCTTTGGATTTCCTGCAAGATCTCCTTCATCGCTTTACGCGCCTCCTCGCCCACGACGCGCGGCCCGCGGGTGAAATCGCCGTATTCCGCAGTGTTGGATATGGAATAGCGCATGTTCGCGAGGCCCCCCTCGTAAATCAGATCCACGATGAGCTTGGTCTCATGGAGGCACTCGAAATAGGCCATCTCCGGCGAGTAGCCCGCCTCGACCAGGGTCTCGAACCCGGCTTGGATAAGAGCCGTGATCCCGCCGCACAGCACGGTTTGCTCCCCGAATAGATCGGTCTCCGTTTCCTCGCGAAAGTTGGTCTCAATGATCCCCGCCCGGCCGCCCCCGATGGCCGTCGCGTAAGCGAGCGCGATCTCTCTGGCTTGACCGGTGGCATCCTGATGGATCGCGATGAGGCAAGGCACCCCCCCGCCCTGGGTATACGTAGATCGCACCAAATGCCCGGGTCCCTTGGGCGCGATCATGATGACATCAAGGTCGGGGCGCGGCTCGATTTGGCGGAAATGGATGTTGAACCCATGGGCGAAGGCCAAAGCCTTTCCCGGTTTGATGTTGCGTTCGATATGCTCGCGATAGAGCGCGGCATGGTGCTCATCGGGTGCGAGCACCATGACCACATCGGCCGCGCCGACCGCTTGCTCGATCGAGGCGGTGGCCAGTCCCGCCGCGGACACTTTCGCCGCGGTGCCGGATCCCTCGCGCAAGCCGACGGCCACCTGCACACCCGACTCCTTCAAATTGTTGGCATGCGCGTGACCTTGAGAGCCGTAGCCGAGGATGGCGACGTGCTTGCCTTGGATTAAGGAGAGATCGGCGTCTTTATCATAATAGATCTTCATAATGAATGCCTTGCTTCGATGACTCTTGGGGGCATTATATGCGCAGCGATTTTTCGCCGCGCGCGATGCCGGAAACCCCCGAACGCACGACTTCGACAATGAGCTTCCTGTCGAGGCCGTTGACGAAGGCGTCCAGCTTCTCGCTGGTGCCAGTCAGCTCGATGACATAGATAGTGTTGGTGACGTCGATGATCCGCCCGCGGAAGATATCGACCAGGCGCTTGAGCTCTTCGCGCGCCGTGCCGCCGGCGCTGACTTTGACTAGCATCAACTCGCGCTCGATATGCTGGCTTTCGCTCAGATCCATGAGCTTGATGACGTCGACGAGCTTGTTCAGTTGCTTAGTGATTTGTTCGATGATCTCGTCGGAACCGCCCGTGACCAGCGTCAAGCGCGAGACGCTTGCATCCTCCGTCGGGGCCACGGTCAAGGACTCGATGTTATAGGCGCGCGCCGAAAAAAGACCGGCCACCCGACACAGCGCGCCGGCCTCATTTTCGAGCAAAATAGAGATGATCCGGCGCACCTCTAAGCCAGTTCCCTTTCCGGCGACAGATGCATTTCATGGTGACCCTTGCCCGCGGCAATCATGGGGTAGACGTTTTCGGTCTGATCGGTAATGAAATCCATCAGCACCAGGCGCTCTTTCATCCCCAGCGCTTCCTTGAGGGCCGGCCGCACGTGACCTGTCTTTTCAATCCGCATCCCGACGTGCCCGAAGCTCTCCGCCAGTTTGACGAAATCGGGCAAGGCATCCATATACGAGTGCGAGTAGCGCCGATCGTAGAAGAATTCTTGCCACTGCCGGACCATTCCCATGTAGCGATTGTTAAGATTGATGATTTTTATGGGCAGCCCGTACTGTAGGCCGGTCGAGAGCTCCTGGATGCACATCACCAAGCTGGCCTCGCCCGTGATGCAGGCCACGAGCTGATCGGGGAACGCGACCTGCACGCCCAAGGCCGCCGGCAAGCCGAACCCCATGGTGCCGAGCCCTCCCGAGTTGATCCACCGCCGCGGTTGGTCGAACTTATAAAACTGCGCCGCCCACATCTGGTGTTGGCCGACATCGGAAGTGATATACGCATCGCCGCCGGAGAGTTCATAGAGCTGCTCGATGACATACTGGGGTTTGATGACCTCGGTGGTGCGGTCGTAACGCAAGCAATCGACGGCCTGCCATTCTTTAATTTGTCCCCACCACGCGGCCAGCATGCCCTGATTAGGTTGCGCGCCGCTTTCGCGCAGCGCCTTGATCAAATCGCGCAAGACGCTGCCCGCGCCGCCGACGATCGGTACAGCGACCGGTACGTTCTTCGCGATCGACGAGGGATCGACGTCGATATGGACGATTTTGGCCTCCGGGCAAAAGTGTTTGAGATCGCCCGTGACGCGGTCATCGAAACGCGCGCCGATGGCGATGAGCACGTCGCAGTGGTGCATCGCCATGTTGGCCTCGTAGGTGCCGTGCATCCCGAGCATGCCGATGAACTGCGGATCCGTTCCCGGATAGGCGCCAAGCCCCATCAAGGTGTTGGTGATCGGATAGCCGAGATGGCGCGTAAACTCGATGAGCTCACCGGCGGCGTTGTCGAGCACGATACCGCCGCCGGCGTAAATCATCGCACGCTTGGCCGCGAGGATGAGCGCCACGGCCTTCTTGATCTGGCCCGGATGGCCCTTGGTGACCGGTTTATAGGAACGCATTTCGACCGTTTCCGGGTAATGGTACTCGGCCAGGTCAGCGGTGACGTCTTTCGGAATATCCACGACCACCGGCCCGGGGCGGCCCGTGGTGGCGATGTAAAACGCCTTCTTGATTACGCTCGCGAGATCGTTGACGTTTTCGACCAGGAAATTGTGCTTGACGCACGGACGCGTGATACCGATCGCATCGACTTCCTGAAAAGCGTCATTGCCGATGAGATGGGTCGGCACCTGACCGGTGAATACGACCAGCGGGATCGAATCCATGTAGGCCGTGGCGATCCCGGTGATGGTGTTGGTCACGCCGGGACCCGAGGTTACCAAGACCACGCCCGGCCTGCCGGTAGCCCGCGCATAGCCGTCCGCGGCGTGGGTGGCGCCTTGCTCGTGCCGCACGAGGATGTGCTTGACGGCGTCCTGCTTATACAACGCGTCATAGATATGGAGCACGGCCCCGCCGGGGTAGCCGAAGATGTAATCGACTCCTTCGTCTTTGAGGCAGCGTACGAAGATCTCCGCCCCGCGTAATTTTTCTGTCACGTCGATACCTTTTGGGACCTTGAAATATGAGAAGCTACTGGCATTTCCGAATCAGGTCAAGCCGCTGCAATGGTGTAGAATGCGCGGCTCAAAGGGCGTCGCCGACCCGGCCGAAACTAATCCGGCAACGCCAGGAGGGCACCACAGTGCGGATCTCGCAGTTTTTACTCCCGACCGTGAGGGAATCCCCCGCCGACGCCGAGATTATCAGCCACCATCTCATGCTGAGGGCGGGTATGGTCCGCCGGCTCGCGGCGGGGATTTATACCTGGCTTCCACTCGGATTGCGCGTTCTGCGCAAGGTGGAACGCATCATCCGCGAAGAAATGGACAGCAGCGGTGCCCAAGAGGTCTTGCTACCGGGCGTGCAACCGGCGGAGCTGTGGGAGGAATCGCACCGCTGGCAGCACTATGGCCCGGAGCTTCTGCGCTTCCGGGATCGGCATGAACGCGAGTTTTGTCTCGGTCCCACCCATGAAGAAGTCATTACGGATCTGGTGCGCCGGGAGATCCGCAGCTACAAGCAACTGCCCGCGAACTTCTATCAGATCCAGACCAAGTTCCGCGACGAGGTGCGGCCGCGTTTCGGCATTATGCGGGCGCGCGAGTTTTTGATGAAGGACGCCTATTCCTTTCATTTCGACCAGGCCTCGTTACAAGAGACCTATGACCGGATGTACGAGACCTACACCCGAATCTTCACCCGCATGGGGCTTAGATTTCGCGCCGTGCTTGCGGATACCGGCAATATCGGCGGCAACCTGTCGCATGAATTTCACGTCCTGGCCGAAGCGGGCGAGGATCGTATCGCCTATAGCGCCGATGGTGCCTATGCCGCCAACGTGGAGCTTGCGGAGGCGCTGGCGCCGCCCGGTCCACGGCCGGCCGCGAGCGCGGCATTGCAAACGGTCGCGACCCCCGGCGTGGAGAGCATCGCCGAGGTTAGCCGCTTTCTCGGCGTCGAACCTGCCCGCTGCCTCAAGACCCTGATCGCCGAAGGGAGGGACAGCGGCCTGACCGCACTCGTGCTCCGGGGCGATCATGAGCTTAACCCGCGCAAGGCGGAAAAGAGCGAGCACATCGCCATGCCGCTCGCGCTCGCAAGTCCGGAGCGGGTCAAAGCCGCCATCGGCTGCAGCCCAGGCTCCCTCGGCCCGCGCGGGCTCGCGATCCCCATCATCGCCGATCATTGCGCGGCCCAGCTCGCGGACTTCGTTTGCGGCGCCAACGCCGAAGGTCAACACCTCACCGGCGTCAATTGGGGACGTGATCTACCGGAACCGGTTAGCGCCGACCTGCGTGATGTGGCCGCTGGCGACCCGAGTCCAAGCGGGGATGGGCCTTTGGAGATCGCGAGAGGCATCGAGATCGGTCACATCTTTCAGCTAGGCGACAAGTACAGCCGGGCGATGAAGGCCACTTGCCTCGACGAAAACGGCGAGGCGGTGACCTTGATCATGGGGTGCTATGGCATTGGCGTATCACGGATCGTGGCCGCGGCAATCGAGCAGAATCACGATGAACGCGGCATCATCTGGCCGGGGGCGATCGCACCTTTCCAGGTGGCGCTCGCGCCGATCAATACGCAGCGCTCGGGACGCTTGGGTGAGGTGGTCGAGCGGCTGTATGCCGACCTAGTGGCGGCCGGTATCGAGGTCCTGTACTACGATCGCAAGGAACGGCCGGGCGTGATGTTCAACGATTTGGATCTGGTGGGGATCCCGCATCGCTTGGTGCCTAGCGAACGCGGCTTGGACAACGATACGATAGAATACAAAGGCCGACGGGACGTACACCCGAGCCATATCAAGCTCGACGAGGCTGTGCCGTTTATCCAGGCCCGTCTCGCCGGTTGATCAGCGGATCACGAAGCCTGCCGGGGCCGGCGTCGATACCGCTTCGCACCGAACGTCGGCTACGCGCGCCTCTGCCGGTCCCTGCCAAAGCCACGCTATGAGCTTCTCGACCTCTACCGCGGGACCGCACGCCAGAACCTCGACCTGGCCGCTGGGGACGTTCCGTACCCAGCCCCTGAGTCCGAGCTGCAACGCCTGGTGGCGGGTATGGGCCCGAAAATAGACGCCTTGCACGCGCCCGCTGACCAGGCACCTGACACAGGTGTTCACCTAAGCTCGATTTTACGCTAGCTTAACGGGCGAAAAGTATAAGGTTCGACACGTGCCGAACCAGTGCGGTTCGCTTTCGAGGCGCGACACGACCCACAACCAGACACGTCAGGTGATCGGACCATGAAGGTGACTATCTATCACAACCCACGCTGCTCCAAGTCCCGGCAAGCCCTGGAGCTACTTAAGGAACGCGGAATCGAGCCGGAAATAGTTGAATATCTTAAGACCTCCCCCGATCGGGAGACCCTAGGGCGGCTTTTAAAGCTTCTGCGCATCAAGCCACGCGAGCTCCTGCGTAAGAACGAGCCCGAATATCAACGAGCCGGTCTCGATGATCCCACCTTGAGTGACGAGGATCTGATTTCCGCGCTCATTCAACATCCGATCTTGCTCGAACGTCCGATCGTCGTCAGCGGCGCCAAAGCGGTCATCGGCCGTCCGCCCGAACGAGTGTTCGAAATTCTGTGAGTGATCCCCGGTGATCGAGGTCCTGGTGCTTTATTACAGCCGCCACGGCAACGTCGCCGAGATGGCCCGCCTCGTAGCGCGGGGTATCGACGGGGTCCCGAATTGCCAAGCCCGCCTGCGTACGGTTCCCGCGGTCTCGGCCGTATGCGAGGCAAGCGAGGATCTGATTCCCGAACGTGGACCTCCCTACGCCACCCGCGACGATCTGGTCGAGTGCGCCGCGCTTGCTCTCGGGAGCCCAACGCGCTTCGGCAACATGGCCGCCCCCCTCAAGTATTTTCTCGACGGGACATCGGATCTGTGGGTGTCGGGCGCGTTGATCGGCAAACCGGCGGCCGTCTTTACCTCCACGTCCAGCCAGCACGGCGGGCAAGAAAGCACCTTGCTTTCGATGATGCTTCCGTTATTGCACCACGGAATGCTGGTGCTGGGCTTACCCTACGGCGAGCCCGCGCTCATGCGCAGCGCGAGCGGGGGCACACCGTACGGCGCAAGCCATGTCGCGGGCACCGACAGCGATCGCCCGATCACCGGCGATGAGCACGAGCTTTGTGTCGCCCTCGGCCGGCGCCTCGCTCAGACGGCGCTGCGCCTGCGACAGGCCCTGGACCATAGATATTAATTAACGCATACCCCGCGGTCTTGCCGCGGGTACCTAGCGATGGGGTTTCCAAAGGGGAGAAGTGCAGCTCTCCCCTTTGGTCAAGGGCGGGGTTCATACCCCGCCCGCGAAGTATATTAACTAACCGGATGCGTTCGAGTCGGGCTGCGCTGAACCGTGCAGCGTTTGAAAGCTGGCATACGCGGCGCAGAAAGTGACCGGCATCAGCACTAAAAGCCCGAGTCCCATGGGAGTCATCGCGGCGATGGCCAGTACGATGAAGATGCCCATGAAGGCCGCAAACGCGCGCCAGTGGCTCGCGCAGGTCTCAAAGCTATTCATCATGGCGTCAAACGCATCGCTCCCGGCAAACATGATCGCGGGACAGGAGTACAGCAAGGCCATCGTCGCTAACCCAAGGATAATGAACAAGAGCACGCAGCGCACGAGTAGATTGATCACGATCGCCACGATCCCGGTGCTTGCATCGGCCCGCAATAGCGACTCAATCGTTGAATACAGAGTCGGATCCACCATCGTCACGACACTAAAAAAAACGTATGCGGCTAAGGTGATGACGCCCAGCGTGAGCAGCGGCAGGCGCGTGGTTTTGTCGGTAAGGCCGATGAAGAAACGGTTCACGGCAAGCGGTCGTCCCTGTTCCATCTCGGCGGCTTGGTATAGAAACCCGGCGTAAAGCGCGGGATTGATCATCCACCAAGCGACGCGGCCGAGAAGCGGGATCTGCCAAAGAAAAATCGCCAATAGCACCCACAGGAAGGTGTACAAGATCCACGTCGAAGGGTTGATTAAGAACAGCCGCCAGCCCGCTTTATACCAAGACCACGCTTGTTTGCCTGGCCCCATCGTTGTTGTTGTCATAGCCTGCCTCCGTGATCATCGACGATCTAACACAGCGCGCAATAACGGTAGTGTGAGCCTACGCTGCATGACCAGCGATGACTCATCCAACTCATCGAGCACCCGGCATAACTCCGCCATCGCGCGCGAATTGCGCCGCAAAAGGTACTTCGCCACCTCAACGGGGAGATCCGCGCCGCGAAGCTTTGCGCGCCACTGCAGAGCGCGGATTTTATCACACTCGTCGAGTTGCCGGAGGTGGAATACTAAATCCCAGGCGAGCCGCGATTTGAGATCGGGCAGATCGATGTTGATGAATCCGGGGCTTTCCAGACTGGCGAGGATAAAGCAGCGCCCGAAATCCCGCAACCGCTCGTACAAATGAAGTAACGCGCGCTCCCACTCGCGGTTCCCGGCGACGCTGTGCAACTCGTCGATGCAGACCAAGTCCAGATCCTCAAGCCCCTCCAAAATCGTTGGGGATAGCTCCGCGTTTTGCGCGAGTGCGAGGTAACAGGCCCGGCGCCCCAAGGCGGTAAACTCATGACCAGCGGCCTGTAGGAGATGGGTCTTTCCGGTACCGCTAGGCCCCCACAAATAGAGGCTCGCCGGCGCCTCGCCGAGCCGCCGGACGTGCTCGAATACCTCGCGATTTGGCCCCGGATAGTAAAGCTCGAAGCTCGGGATCCGGCCCTCGGGGAATACGAACGGGAGTTGTCTGGGCTGCGTCACGGAGATGCCCGATCCCAGGTTTTACTTCAAGCGTAGTTGGTAATGCCCGGGCGCCGGGTCCCCACTCATCGGCTCCAGGTACTTGCCGAGAGCGATGGCGCGGCCGAGCGCGCTTTCGCCGCCACGGGCGATCACCACAAATTCCACGCTATTCGGTTGCACCCGAACCACTCTGCTATGGGTGACCGCTTTGAGCGATTTCAAGTAACGCTGTAATTGCGCATAGTGGTCGAGCGCCGCCACACCGTGCACGGTGAGCCTGAGCTTGACGATATCCTCCGACAACTGGTCGGCGGGCGCGTTCAATAGCGCGAGCAAGGCGTCGGTGCCGTGGTCGACGGCTTCCTCCAACACCGTCTCGGCGCTATCGCCTTGGGACGGCCAGCGTTGAACTTCTCCGCCATAGAATAGGCTCCAGCTAGCCTCCCATAAACCGCTCGGCACTTCGTTGAGATGGCCCGTCAGGATCGCATCGGCTCCGTAGGGGTTCGATACCTCGCCGGTGGCCGTTGCTGGCAGCGTTTGCAGATCGGACAGCCATGCCCGGTCGCGCTCATCCATGATCGGTATCACGATAGGTAGACCGCGCTGCCGGGCTTGATACTCGATGGCATGCGTGTAGCCCGAAGCGTCGTCGCGGCTGACCATAACGCGTTTTCCGCCGGAGCCGAGCGAGACGCCGACCAGCACCAGCGGGCGCTCGCGTCCCCAAAGATTCAAACCCGCGCGACGGAGAGCGCCGCTGAGCGCCTTCGGGTCGAATTTCACCGCCAACACACGCCCACCGCCGCCCGCGTTCCCGTGGCCGGCCTCGGAGGTCTGATATTCGTATTGCTGTATGTAAACCTGCGGCTCCTTGAATAGACCCGCGACGCCTTTGCGCTGCGCGGCATTGCGATCGCCCGTGAGCTTGACGAGCACGACCCGGAGCGCCATTTCCATCGCCTCGGCCTTCGCGGCCGGCTCGCCGCCCGCGGTCGGGATCTCCGCCTCGTAAAGCCCACGGACCTGGGCTCCTTCACTCGCTAAGGCGAGGACCGATCCCGCGGCCAGCAGAAGATATCGCACCCAGCGCATGCGCGGAACGTATGCTAAGACGGCGGCCGTCGTCAAGGTTTGCCGCGCGATTCCCACGCCGCTACCATAAGCCGATGCGAAACGGCCAAGAAAAGGGAGGGACTTACCGGGACGCGGGCGTCGACATCGAGCGTGGCAACGCGTTCGTGCGGCGCATAAAACCGTATGCGCGCGCGACCCACCGGCCAGGGGTGGTGGGCGGAATCGGCGGCTTCGGGGCGCTTTTCAGCCTCGCTGGCTTAAACTATCGCAAACCGCTGTTGGTCTCCTCGACCGATGGCGTGGGCACCAAGCTCAAGCTCGCGATCGTCCTCGACCGGCACCGGACGATCGGCATCGATCTCGTCGCCATGTGCGCGAACGACGTGGTCGTGCAAGGCGCGGAGCCGCTGTTCTTCCTCGATTATTTCGCCACGGGCCGGCTAAACCTCGACACGGCCGAGCAAGTGGTCGCCGGCATCGCCCGAGGCTGCGAGCTGGCCGGGATGGCGCTCATCGGCGGCGAGACGGCCGAGATGCCGGGCTTGTATCAAACAGAGGACTACGATCTCGCCGGATTCTGTGTCGGCGTCGTGGAGGAAGATCGGCTTATCGACGGACGTGGGGTGATCCCGGGCGATGCCATCATCGGCATCGCCTCGAGCGGCCCGCACGCCAACGGCTATTCCTTGATCCGAAAATTGATCACCGACTCGGGCGCGGATCTGACGATGGATCTCGGCGGCCGCAGCCTCGCCGATACCTTGATCGAACCGACCCGCATCTACGTGAAGACGATCCTCGCCTTGCTCCGTAGCGTCCGCCTCCGGGCCATCGCCCACATCACGGGCGGGGGCTTCATCGACAATTTGCCGCGCGTCATGCCTCCGGGCGCCCGTGCGGTGATTACAGCCACGGCGTGGCCGTGGCCGCCGATTTTCGAATGGATTCGGGATGCCGGCGACATCGAAACGCGGGAGATGTACCGGACATTCAACTGCGGTATCGGCATGGTCGTGATCGTGAGCCCGGAGGATGCCGGCGCGGCGCTCGAACACCTCCGGCAGAGCGGCGAGTCCGCTTGGCCGATCGGTTGGGTGGAAG
>JBIMKC010000036.1:14883-17926 GCA_043673925.1 Chromatiales bacterium
TTTTATCTTGGCCTGCGCCGCTGCGAGAAACCCGCGCAGGATGTTTAGCTCGTTCTGATCGAGGCTAACGCGATTAAACAATCGCCGCATGCGCCGCATGAGCCGGCGCGGTTTCTCCGGATCGAGGAACCCGGCATCGATCATGGTCTCTTCGAGGTGCAGGTAAAGCCGGGCCATCTCGTCGGCGGTCGCTGCGCGTTCGATAGCGAGATCCGCTGTCGCATCGTGAGGGATCGCGGCTTGGCGCAATTCGTAGGCGATGATCTGAACCGCGGCCGCGAGATTGAGTGAGGAATACTCCGGAGCGGCCGGCACCTTGACCAAGAGCTGGCAAAGATCGACCTCGGTATTGCTGAGGCCGGAATGCTCCGGCCCGAAGAGTAGAGCAACCTCCCCGCGCCCGGTCGCCTCGATGATTCGTGACGCGCCTTCGCGCGCCGAGACAGTCGGCCAGGGGATGCTGCGGTCCCGAGCGCTGGCACCGACCACCAGACCGCATCCGCGCACGGCCTCGGCGGGCGATCCACAGACCGCTGTCTCCCGCAGCACATCGGCGGCTCCGGCGGCCATCGCCGTGGCGTCGGTCGAAGGATAGCGATTAGGCGCCACGAGGAAGAGACGCCTGAGTCCCATGGTCTTCAACGCGCGCGCACTGGCGCCGATATTGCCGGGATGCGTCGGCCGCACCAGCACAAAGCGCAGTTTCGCCAAAGCGCCACTATTCATCCGGGATTCAAGACTGTTTCGCTTCCACGCTCATTGTTGGATAGAATTTCGCCCTTAATTCGTAACTACGCAACCCCCGAGGCAGCCACCGATGCACCCCATGCTTAATATCGCGATTCGCGGCGCGCGCAAAGGGGGTGACATTATCGTCAGGCACCTCGACCGCGTTCAAGGCTTGAGAATCGATACCAAACAACAGAACGACTTTGTCACCGAGGTTGATCGACTAGTCGAGGGTGCGATCATCGAGATCCTCCTCAAGGCCTATCCAAACCATGCCATCCTGGCCGAGGAGAGCGGCACTCACGGGAGCGACGAGTACCAATGGGTCGTCGATCCCTTGGATGGCACGACCAACTTCATACACGGGTTTCCGCAATTCGCCGTGTCCATCGCCCTGAAGTATAGGGGGCGGCTGGACCAGGCCGTGGTTTACGACCCGCTGCGGCAGGAGCTGTTCACGGCGAGCCGCGGGGAGGGGGCGCTCCTGAACGATCGCCGCGTCCGCGTCACTCAACACCCTAACTTGCCGGGGGCCTTATTGGGCACCGGGTTCCCGTTCCGGGAATTGCAGCACCTCGACCGCTACCTCGCGATGCTCAAGGCGCTGATCGAAGTGACCTCTGGAATACGCCGGGCCGGATCGGCGGCGCTCGATCTCGCCTACGTGGCTTGCGGGCGCTTGGATGGCTTCTGGGAATTTGGATTGAAACAATGGGACATCGCCGCGGGTGCGCTTTTGATCCTCGAAGCCGGCGGTATCGTTAGCGATCTGGAAGGAGGCCCCGGCTATCTCCGTTCCGGAAACGTCATCACCGGCGGACCCAAGGTGCACAAGGAACTCCTCAAGACCCTCGAACCCTTCATCGGGCCCAAGCCGAATATTCCCGACGTTTGACATTTACTACCCGCGGCGCCCCCCGTCCATCACGGACGGCGCTGCGGGCGCTACCACGCCGGATGCGCCCCGGTCAACGCGCCCGCGCCCGGGGTTGAAACAGCGTTCACAGTCATTGTCATGACCGTCCCGGCATGGGCCAGGGCATTAAAGATACGGTACCAACGGTCCGATAAGATCACCGCATTGCAAGGTGGCCCCGCAAGGGAACTGCCGGAAGCCTGCATGCGGCGCACGGATGCGGATGAGGTCCAAGGATGGACCGCCTCGTTCGCGCCATGCCCGTCCTTCCAACGCGAAACTGCTATCATGAGCACCCGTAGCCTGCGCACAACGCGCGCTTTACTTGCTGCACTTCGCTCCATCCAGGCGACGCGTGCTTAGAAAAATGACTTGAGAATCAGCGCGACGACGCCACCTATGAGCATAGTGAGCATGAATTTGATTAACTTGAATTCACCGTCATGCTCCATCAATTTGCGATCGAGGCGTTCTATGTCCGCTTTCAGCTCTAGTCGCAGACCCAGAATATCCGACTTCGTCGTTAGGCTGACATCAAACGCCTCGGCGAATACATCCTTCTGGGCCTCGGCCAGAGCCTTAGCCTGGGCCTCGGGAACGCCAGCGGCCTCGAGCCTTTCGACGTACTTGAGGGTATCAAAGGTAACGGCTGTCACGCGGTGGCAGTATAGCACGCGCAAAAAGCCCCTCGCGGGGAGGGGCTTTGGGTTGCATTGGTTTCGCGGATTGCGCTGCGCTTCATCCGGGCTTGTATGTTGTCTACGCGGGCTAGTCTTGTAGACCTCAAAGAAAACGGGCGTCTTGCGACGCCCGTTCTTACTACATGCTTACGCTATGCGAGCCTTCTACTAGCGGCACTCGGATGGCGTAAACCGGGCCGGCACGCCGGTCCCAGCCCCAAGCCCGACCATGCCCGCACCAGCGAATTTTGCGCCCGCAGTCGTAGCAGTTTCCGAAACACAGGCCCAGTCCATAGGACCCACGACACCAGCGCCAGGCGCCGTCGGGGTACCAGCTGCGCCGACACGTACCCACGGTGTTAACGTGACTATGTTCCCGTTGGGCGCGGCGAGCTCTGTAATACCGCCGGCCGCAGTATTATAAGTAATCGTAATAACGCCAGTAGCGGGGGCAATTAGCATAGCGCCGATGTACTTGGTCGGAGCGAAACCCACAGCCCAGGCGGCCGCAGCTGCCGTAACTCCAGTCAAACCGTCCGACTGGTAACCTTCAGCCACCGAAAGCTTGGCCGACGACGCAACGTTCAGCCCTTCCGTTACTTTGGCACTGACCGTATAGTCCTGATACGCCGGAATCGCAATCGCGGCCAAGATACCGATGATCGCGACCACGATCATCAACTCAATCAACGTAAAACCTTGTTGAAACTTCTTCATT
>JBIMKC010000037.1:0-17649 GCA_043673925.1 Chromatiales bacterium
GCAACGCGCTTGGGTTTACCCGAGGTTCTTCTAGGTATTCATCCAGGCTTCGGCGGCACTATGCGGCTGCCGAGGCTCATCGGCGCTCCGCCTGCTATGGATCTGATGCTGAGCGGGAGGACCGTGGACGCACGGACCGCCAAAAAGCTCGGTATCGTCGATGCGGCGGTTCCCGAACGCCATTTTGAATCCGCGATTATTGCCCACGCGCTGACTCCGCCGCCTATCAAGAAACCGAAATATTTCCTGCAGCTCGCGAACGCCAAGCTGCTGCGTCCATGGCTCGCGCGCTATCTCCGTGGGCAGGTACGGACGCGCGTGCGCGCAAACCATTATCCGGCGCCCTATGCGCTCATAGACTTGTGGGAGCGACATGGAGGCGACCCGGCGCACATGCTCTTGGAGGAAGCCCGGTCGGTCGCCCAACTTGCCACCGGCCCGAGCGCCCGTAATCTGGTGCGCGTATTCTTCTTGCAAGAGCGGCTGAAGGGCCTCGGGCGCAAGCAAGCGCAGCCGAAGATCCATGTCATCGGCGCGGGTGTCATGGGTGGGGACATCGCGGCCTGGTGCGCTCTGCGGGGCTTGCATGTCACCCTGCAGGATCGCGGCCCGCAATATATCGCGCCGGCGCTGCGGCGTGCTCAGATTCTCTTCTCGAAACGCATCCGCGACCGGCGGCTGCGGCGAGCCGCCTGCGATCGATTGGTCCCGGACCACGATGGCTTGGGATTGCCGCATGCGGATGTCGTCATCGAGGCGATCGTCGAGGATGTCAAGATCAAGCAAGCGCTTTACGAGACGATTGAACCGCGCCTCAAAGCGGACGCGATCTTGGCGACGAATACCTCCAGTATCCCGCTCGAAACCCTGGCCGCGAACCTCAAGCGCCCGGAGCGGCTGGTCGGATTGCACTTCTTCAATCCGGTCGCCAAGATGCAGTTGATCGAGGTGATCGACGCCCCGGCGACGGACCCGGAGTGCTTGGCCAAGACCGCTGCGCTGGTGCGTGCGCTCGATCGCTTGCCGCTCCCGGTGAAAAGCTCCCCCGGGTTTCTCGTCAATCGGGTGTTAATGCCCTACCTCATGGAAGCCATCGTCCTGTGGTCGGAAGGCATACCGCCTGAGGTCGTTGATGACGCCGCAACCGAGTTCGGGATGCCGATGGGTCCCTTGGAGCTGGCGGACACCGTCGGCATCGATATTTGTCTGTCGGTGGGCCAGATTCTGGCCGGGCATTTCAAATCCGAGGTGCCCGGGCAGCTTAGAAACCTCGTGTCCCAAGGCCACCTGGGGCGCAAGAGCGGCAAAGGGATCTATGCGTATCGCAAGGGCAAGCCCGTCCGTCGACGCGGTCACGGCAAGGACTCGTATGACCTCGACGAGATCCGCGACCGGCTCATGTTGCGGCTGATTAATGAATCGGTGGCTTGCTTACGGGAGCGGGTGGTGCAGGATGCCGATCTCTTGGATGCGGGCATGATCTTCGGTACCGGGTTCGCTCCGTTTCGCGGCGGGCCATTGCACTATGTGAAGGACACCGGGAAGGAGGCTATCCAGGAGCGGCTAGAGGCATTAACAACGAGGTTCGGGCCGCGCTTTTCCCCCGACCCGGGGTGGATGACGCTTACCCTTTAGCGTGGGGATGATGTGAGAACCGCGTTACTTTAGCATCAGCTTTTAAAAAATCGATTACAGGAGGATTTAATGAAAACAAATTTACAGGCATTAGCGTTATTGGGTTCTGTACTTGGACTAGCCGCCTGCGGTGGCGAGGGCGATGATACGGCGGCGACCGCGAGCCCCGATAACTTCAATCTCGGCGGGACCTGGGAAGCCGAGTTGCCCGATCTAAGCGACTCGTTGGGTACCCATAAATCCAAGGGGAAGGTGACGTTATCGGAGAATACCTATACCTACTCGTGGTACAAGAGCCTCATCGGAACAAATGGTCAGGTGGTGTATGAATCGACCGAAAACGCGCGCGAGACCGGTTCGGTTTCAGCCACGCCCGAATATATGGAATGGACCGCCGAATCGTTCGGCGAGGCGCAATACAATCAGGCCGACAATACCTGGAGCGCGGTCGAGATGAAGTCATCGAAGAATGAATACGCGATTCAGTACAAGCTCGAAGGAGATAAGCTGACGCTCAAGGAAGACATCAATGTCGATGGGGATTTCGACGATGTCTTCCAGGCTCCCGAGACCCTGACTTACACCAAAGTCAATTAACCGCTTCCTCAGAGGTTGTGAATAAATCTGCTGCGCATCCCGATCGCTGCGTCGCGTGCTCGCTCGCTCCTCGCCTATCGAGTTGATATGTCTCGTCGCTCGCTCCGCGGGCCCTGGCGCTCGGGGCTGCTCGCGACGATTAATTTACAACCTCTCACCCCCGAGCGTTCGCCATCCATAACGCCGCTTACCCTAAGGCCGCGGCAGATCCTGCGCGCCACAGGGAGGTAGGCGCCGCGGTGTAATTTTTTCACATACAAGATAGGACATAGTTCACCGAATCACGCAAAGATCGCACTTATATTATCCCGCAGTTTCAGCAACTGTAATCCAAAACAGCGGCTGCCACGTAAATGATTTTGGAGACGAACCTTTCTACCCGAGAGCACTTCAACATGGATACCGACTTTGAAGCGATCATAGGCGAGTGTGTGCAAGGCGATCTTAGCGCTGACACAGCGACGGACACGGCCGATCCTTTCGATCCCATTGTGGGACAGAGCGACGCTGTGCGGGCTGTCATAGACGCCGCAAGACGGGTGGCAAGGTGTTCCGTTCCGGTCTTGATCGGGGGCGAGACGGGAAGCGGAAAAACCCTGCTCGCAGCGGCGATTCACAATGCGAGTCCTCGCCGCGGACGGCCGTTTATCGCCCAAAACTGCGGCAGCCTGCAGGAAACTTTGTGCGAGAGCGAGCTCTTCGGCCACAAGCGCGGCGCATTTTCGGGCGCGGTCCAGGACAAGAAAGGGTTGGTTGAAGCCGCGGACGGCGGCACGCTGTTCCTGGACGAAGTGAGCGAGTTGAGCCCGGCATTGCAGGTGAAGCTACTGCAGGTGCTACAGGACGGAAGCTTTCGGCGCGTGGGAGACAATCAATACCGGCGTGTCGATGTAAGGCTGATCTCCGCGACCAACAAAGATCTCCAGCGCGAGGTGGAGCGGGGTAATTTCAGAGCGGATCTCTACTACCGTCTGAATACGTTCCCGATCACGATGCCCGCGTTGCGGGAACGCCGGCGCGACATACCGGTGCTCGCCGAGCATTTTCTGGCGAAACACCGCCAAGGCATTAACGATAGCATCATCGCGCTCAACGGCGAGACCCTGGCATCCTTATGCGCCTATGATTTCCCGGGCAACATACGCGAGCTTGAGAATCTGGTGATCCGCGCATTGGTGGTGACCGACGGGAGCGAGATCATGCCCGGATCCTGGTTGCCCAAGACGGTAAGACCCAGGTATCAAGAGCCGCTCGTGCGCCTCGATAGCTTGGAGCGCGAGGCGATTCTAAAGACCCTGGAAGCGCGCGACGGTAATCTCGATTCCGTAGCGAAAGACTTAGGGATCAGTCGTACGACGCTCTGGCGGCGCATGAAGTGTTACCGGATCCCGAACAGTTATGCCGCCGCGGGCCTTGGAAACTGACGCCGCCCGTCCACTCCGATCCACGGATCGGTATCCTGAACGGTTCCAGAAAATGTGGGAGTTCTGTTTAGTCGGGAGTACAGTGATTTTCAAAATCCGGGCATCGCCATTGCGGCAGATCGTCCTGAGTCCCAGAGGATGGCTGGCGATGGATGTGGCCGACGATCTGCGCAAAGACGGCTATGGAGGCAAAAGCGTCGCCTTAAAAGTGCGGTTCAGCAATTTCGAAACCCGTACCCGCGAGAAGACCGTGGACCAACCGACCGATTCCAGCGATCTTATCCGGCAAGCCGCTCTTGATTGTTTGCGGCGAGTCGCGTTGAGCAAAAAGGTGGGGCTCATCGGTATTCGGGTCGGCGGGCTCGAGAAATCGCGCTTCCAGTAACGCCATTGGCGTGGACGCGGTGTTTCTGCGTAATATTCACCCTGCGGCCCGCGCTGTCTCGGGGAGGCGCCCGTAGAATTAGGCGAGCGGGTCCATCGGGTTAAGTGTATATTCTAGAGTGAGGACCCTATGCAAGATATAAAAATACAATCCTGGGCCCGCCTCACCGCGCCGCGCTTTCTCATCATCTATTGCGGATTGCTGGGCCTGATCATCCCGCTTTGGGTCATCATCACCTATGCTCCTTACGAGGATTTCCGCGCGATTTTCATCGTCGTGCTCATATTGATGGGTTTCGGCTTCGGCATCAATGAATTATGGTTGCAAACCACTGACATCGAGCAATTCCAAAAAGAACTCCAAGAATTGGATGATAACCTGCCCGCCGAGGAGCAGTTCGACAGCTTAAGCCCCGCGCTCTATCGAATCGTGCATGGCCGGCTTTACGAGGGCGTGCAGGTGAGTAGTTTGCGCGCACCGTATACGCCTTATTTGATCGGTGCGTTAATCTTGCTCGGCCTGATTGGGACCTTCATCGGTTTGGTCGACACCTTGAGCGGTACGCGCGAGGCGCTACAGACCACGGCCGAACTGGAAACCTTGCGCGACTCCCTGCTGGCCCCGATTGCCGGGCTGGCGCGCGCGTTCGGTACCTCGGTCTCGGGGGTGGCGACCTCGGTGGTCCTGGGCTTGGCGGCTACGCTGACGCGGCGCGAGGAAAGCCGCCTTAATTATCTTGTCTCGGGCCTCGCCGCGAGCTCGTTGACCCAGCTTCATCCAGTTGCGCGGCAGACGGCGGCGCTCGAAAAGCTGGTCGAGCAGGGGACGGCCGTTCCCTCTGTGGTGGAGCGTTTTCAGGATGCCGTGACGGGCTTAATGTCCGCGCGCGATGATGCCCGTAACGCTCAGGAGTTGCTCGCGAATCACGTCGCCGGGGCCATTAGCGAGAAGGTGGAGCTTATCCGGGCGGATTTAAATGTCGCCGTGAAACACTTTGGCGCCGAGATTGAACCCGCCATCAAGGGCATACTCGTGCATGCGGCCGGTATTATGGATGATGCCGGTAAAGATCTTTTTTCCAAAGTCCAGGCCCGCTTCGATAGCGGTACGCAACGCGATCAAGAACAACGTGGTGAACTCTTGAAGTTGTTTGAATTGGAGCGGCAAGTTCGAAGCGTGCAAGAGCTTCAGCATTTCGACAAGTTAGCTGTCCATGCCCAGGAGCTTACCGCCGCGCTGCAAGCGTATGTGGAAACGGTCGGTAAACACTATTCCGGTTACCTGGAGAAGTTGGAACAGCATGTGGCCACGATCGATGCAAGCTGGCGCAATGACGCCGAAAGCCGGCTCAAGGAGGGCGAGACCCAGCGCCGGGCGATCGAGAGTCATCTCGACGCCATTCGCACTCGATCCACCCAGGAGTCCGAAGTGCTGGCGACGCAGCACCAGGAACTCCTGGGACGGATGAACCAGCACTACCAGGATCTGGTGACGCGTTTTGACCAACAGACTTCCACGTTCGCCGATCAGGCTGCCAAGAACCTATCCGAATTGTCGCTTAAGTATGCGGTAATCGTCGATCGGCACGAGGAAGATCGCCAGCAATTGCGCAAGGCCTGGGGCATTGAACAGGGCCGCCAACAGCGGCAGTTCGACGCCATGTTGGAAAAGATGCGCGAGGATCTCGAGGATCGCCGGCGCGCCGATACCGAACAGATCACCAGCCTCAATGCCTGGGCGCAGCAATTGGTAAAACGCGTGGAGCTTGGTATCGCGGACAAAGCGGCCGGTTGGGATGCGCATTTCAATAGGCTCATCGCGGCGCTGGCGGAGACCGCAGAAGCTTTGCACTACGGAGAACGGGCGCGCATCAAGGAATTCAAGGAGATCGTGCAGGTGATTTCCGAAGCGGACAAACATCGCGGTGACGAATTGCGGCGCTTGATCACGGCCTTGCGTGAATCTAGTTAGAGACGGCGCCGAGCTCCTATGAAGATCTCACCGACGCCGCCCGCCGATGAAGGCATGGATGTCACCCCTGCGTGGAGCATCTGGCCGGCGATCGCCGATATCATGGTCGGCCTGCTCGGGATCTTCGTACTGCTTTTCGTTTGGTCCACGGTGCTGCAAATCGAGTTAGCGGTGCAATTGCGGGAAGAAAAAGAAGCTCGCCAAGCGGAAGCCAAGCGCTTGGCCGCGTTGGAGCGCGCCTTGGCGAAACCGCTGGCCGAAGGACGAATCACCCTCAAGGAAGGCCGCATCGGGATGCAGGGCAGCGTGCTGTTTCAGTTGGGATCGGCGGAGCTGTCCGCCGAAGGCCAGCAACTGATCGTAAACATAGCCACGCCGTTGCGGATCTATACCGAACAGGGCGAGATTAACGTGATGGTGAGCGGCTTTACCGACGATCGGCCGTTGCTCGGGATCACCAGCCCGTTCCGGGATAATTGGGAGCTATCGACCGAGCGGGCATTGACCGTCATGCGGGCGCTGATCGCGGCGGGGTTCCCTCGCGGCAAGGTTTTCGCCGCCGGATTCGGCGAGACCAAACCCATCGCCGCCAACGTATCCGAAGCCAACCGTGCCCGTAACCGGCGCGTGGAGATCGCGCCCGTTCCGACGCTGGAATCGATTCCAAAATAGGCGCTCGTCACTACGTTTCTAACGGTGGGCCGCGCTTCGGGTCCTTGGGTTTCATTTCCTCGAATTTCTTTCTCAGGTTTTCCAACTCTTCTTCGAGCTTGGGCAGTATTTCCTCGCGTAGGGATTCTTCCGCTTCGCTTTGCGCTTTTTGAATTTCCTCCAGCAGCCGGCGCCATTCCTCGCGCAACTGACGGGCTTCGTCGGAGTCCGGAATGTTCTCGAACTCCCGCCGAAAGCGCTCCGTCTGTTCTCTCAAGTTCCGGAGGCCTTCCGCCATCCCCCCAAACAGTTCGCGAAACGGGAACAGCGGGGCCGATGCCAGGGCGCCTTGGACCGTCGCGCCCTCTTCCAGCGGCGTTCCTTCGGCGCCGACGTGAATAATCTCGACCTGCTTTCGTTGCGCAACGGATAGGCGATCAGCGATCCGGAAGCGAGCATCCGTTGTCGCTAACTCTCGCTTCTCCTTGGCGATCTCGAGGTTGGCGATAAACCCATTGGGATCGCGGGGCTCCACGGAAGCGACGGCGCCCACCGTGTTATTTTCAAACACCACGGGATCGCCCGCCGTGAGGCCGTAGGTTTTTTCAAGCTGCATTTTGAGATGCAGAGTTCCGTCCGCGCAGCCGTAGAACAAGAGGCTAAGCGCCAAAGAAAGCAATGAGGATTTCAAGATCATGTCCACTCTCCCACGCGAACGATGATAAACCGACCGGTGCCTTTCGCTTCGACGATCCCCGCGCCAATGTCCCATGCTTAACCGCGGACCCGCAAGTACCCGCCGTGTCCGGCGCAACCGGTATCCAGCCGGTACCTCGCGCCTTGCGCACGGTATCCTCCGGCAATCGGGTCCGCGGCGAGCAAGAGCGGCGTGTCGAGATCGATCCAATCGAAGCCGCCGAGCCCCGCCGCGAAGTGCGCGCTAAACCCCATGGCGAGGCGCGTTTCCACCATCCCGCCGATCATGAGCCCAAGGCCCGAAGCGCGTGCGATCGCGGCGATCTCGAGTGCCTGTACGACGCCGCATTTGGCAAGCTTGATATTGATGACCTGGGCGAGCTTGTGCGCCCCGATCCGGATCGCATCCGCGGGGCTGCGGCAGGATTCATCGGCAGCCACCGGCATCCCGGCCTCGCGCGCCAGTTTCCGGAGTCCTTCCCAGTCTTCACGGGCGACCGGTTGTTCCAGCAGCGCCAACTCGATCTTGGCAAGACGCAGTTCCCGCAATAACGCCAAGATCTGCTCCGCCGTGTAGCCGGCGTTTGCATCGAGGATCAATCGGCATTCAGGATGGCCGCGCCGGATCGCTCGTACCCGCTCGCTGTCCAAGCCGAGATCACCTCCGATTTTCACTTTGATGGTCGTAAACCCGGCGTGCCGATAACGCGCGGCCAGGTCTTGCGCGGCGGCGGCGGGACAGATCGGTATCGTGATATCGGTGACCACCTGGTCTTCGCAGCCGCCGAAAAACCGATACAAAGCCGCGCCCCAACTGCGTGTCAGCGCGTCGATCAAGGCCATTTCGATCCCGGCGCGCACCGCCGCGAGGTGCGGGATGCGCTCTGCGAGTTCCGCCGCGATGCGGCGCCATGCACCCGCGTTCTTGCCGGCGAGCAGTCCGGCTTCATCGGCAAGCGCGGCGCGTGCGCTCGCCTGATCCTCGACGGTGATCGGGGGCAAAATCGGCACCTCGCCCCAGCCGCGCGCGCCGTTGGTCAGTTCGATACTAACGGCAAGGTTGTTGACTACCTCGAGCGCCGATGCGGAGGTGGTGAAGGGCGCGATCAAGGGCACCTCAAGCGGGTGGATCTCAATCTTCTGGATCGAAAAACCTTTGCTCATCGGCGCGTGATACCCACAAGACTGCGAGGCCGGTAAGCGAACGCGCGGTGAACGATCGCCGGGCCATTGGAGCTCCAGAATGATGTCGTTCTTGTATCATCATTAGCTCAGGATTTCTATATCGAAGGACTTCAGCGCGGCATCGTCGCTGGCCAACCTTCACACATCCGACATAAGTTCTTCATTTTAGCGCAATAATCGCGCGTCATAGTCGTCGCGTTTCAATCCTCGGGATGCGCCGATGAAGACGATTCATACGCTGGGTCCGGGAGGGCATTATCGGGCAGTCTGGATCTCGGATGTTCATCTTGGTTTTCCAGGATGCCGCGCCGAGTATCTACTCGACTTTTTGCGTTCCACGCGCTGCGATTACCTCTACCTCGTCGGGGATATCATCGATCTGTGGCACATGAAAAAGCGGCTGTTCTGGCCCCAATCCCACAATAATGTATTACGCACCCTGCTCGGCAAGGCCAAGCATGGGACCCGCGTGGTGTTTGTTCCGGGAAATCACGATGAAATGTTCCGTGACTACGATGGGATGGTGCTCGGCAATGTGCTGGTCAAGAATGAGGTCATTCACGTCACCGCCGACGGACGCCGGTTCTTGGTCTTGCACGGCGATCAATTCGATGCCGTGGTGAAATACTCACCATCCCTGGCCCTCATCGGCACCAAGGTTTATGACGGTTTGCTGCGTTTGAACCATGTCGTTAACTACGTGCGCCGCCGGCTCGGATTCACGTACTGGTCATTGGCCGGCTTCATGAAGCACAAGGTGAAAAACGCCGTTCAATACATGAGCAACTTCGAAGCGGCGGTGTCCTACGAAGCGGCGCGGCGGGGGGTGGACGGATTGATCTGCGGTCACATCCATCGGGCCGAGATCACCAGCCTCAACGGAGTGCTTTATTGCAACAGCGGCGATTGGGTAGAGAGCTGCACCGCGCTGGTCGAGCTGCACGACGGATCTTTGGAGCTAGTGCATTGGTCGGATGCACAGCACTCTTTGAAGCCGGTGCAAGCCGTCGCGGCCTAAGCATGGCCAGGATTGCGATTGCCACCGATGCCTGGTACCCCCAGGTCAATGGTGTGGTCACGACCTTGGAAAAGACCGGCGCCGAGCTCGAGGTCCTTGGGCATGAAATAGTCTACCTAACGCCGCAAGGATACCCTACGATTTCATGCCCGACTTATCCCAGTATCCGGGTGGCGTTGTTTCCCTATGGCCGGGTCGCCAAGACGCTACGGGCGTTCCGCCCCGACGCGGTCCATATTGCCACCGAGGGCCCGATCGGGCAGGCGGTACGGCGTTACTGTAAACGCCGGCGGCTAGGCTTCACCAGTTCCTACCACACGCAATTCGCCGAATACGTCCGCATGCGCGCGCCGATCCCCATCGCGTGGAGTTACGCCTACCTGCGCTGGTTTCACGGCCCGGCTACCTACACGCTGGTCCCCACGCGCTCGGTCCAACAACTGCTCCTTGCCCATGGTTTTAAGAACGTGGTCGTGTGGTCGCGGGGCGTCGATACCGATCTGTTCCGGCCGCGCCCGAAGGGCTTCCTGGATGCGCCGCGGCCGATTGCGATGTATACCGGCCGGGTGGCGGTGGAGAAGAACATCGAAGCGTTCTTGGCATTGGACCTTCCCGGTAGCAAGTTTGTCGTCGGTGATGGCCCCGACCTGCCCGACTTGAGGGAACGTTATCCCGCGGTGCGCTTTGTCGGATGGAAGCGCGGCGAGGAGCTGGCCTCCTACCTCGCGGCCGCCGATGTCTTCGTGTTTCCGAGCCGCACCGACACCTTTGGTCTGGTGCTGCTAGAGGCAATGGCCTGCGGCGTTCCGGTGGCGGCCTATCCCGTGACAGGACCCATCGATGTCGTGGTGCCGAACCAGACCGGCTTCTTGAATGAAGACTTGCGCCAAGCCGCGCTCGATGCGCTCAAGCTCGACAGCAAGGCATGCGCCGACTATGCGCGGGTGTTTTCCTGGCGGCGCTGCGCCGAGGTGTTCGCGTCGTTCTTGAGTCCCGCCGCGGCTTAACCTATCCACGCGCAGTTGGGGGTCGGAGCAAAATTCCCGCTTTTCCCAGTCTACTTTCTGTTCTTCGCGGTCCCGGGTAGAAGCGGTGATCCTCGTCCGCGGGAAGCAGGCTGAGCGAGTGTTGTCCTGTTGGATGACGTGCTGGGAGATCGAAGGTAAAGTAAGCTGAAGTAGCCGGGCCATGCGCAAGGCCCTTTGCTCTTCGTAAAACGGCACTTAGACTATCCCATCTCAAGCGGTTTTTTACTCAGACTCCGAACTTCAGATGGTACGCAAGCATCGTGGTTGAGAACCGGGGCTTTGTCGGTCGCTACCGGGTGCAATCGGGCAGTGACGTCGATCTCAACGCGTGGGACCCCGATGACACCAGCGGCTGTGACGGTAATGAGGCACGCGCCCAGGCGCGATTCTCGGCGCTGACTCGGGACCTCGGCCAGCTCCAGGATCGGCTCTACGCGAGCCACCAGCACAAGCTATTAATCGTCTTGCAGGCGATGGACACCGGGGGTAAGGACGGTACCATCCGAAAGGTCTTCCAGGACGCGGATCCGCAAGGACTTCGGGTCGTGAGTTTCAAGGTCCCCAATGCAGAGGAACGTGAATACGATTACCTCTGGCGGGTGCACAAACAGGTGCCGCGCCGCGGCGAAATGGTGATCTTCAATCGCAGCCATTATGAGGATGTAGTGGCCGCGCGCGTACACCGGCTGGTACCGGCGCGGGTTTGGGCCCGGCGATTCGCCCAGATCAAGGACTTTGAAAGGATGCTTCATGAGGAAGGGGTTATCATCATCAAATTCTTCCTACACATCAGTAAGCGCGAACAAAAGTCGCGGTTGCAGGCGCGCCTGGACGATGCGGATAAACGTTGGAAATTCAACCCCGATGATCTCAAGGATCGCAAGCGCTGGCCCGCGTACATGCGGGCTTACGGGGATGCGATCAGCAAGACGGCCAGCGCTTGGGCGCCCTGGTATATCGTTCCCGCCGATCACAAGTGGTATCGCAATCTCGTGGTGGCCGCGATCATGGTAGACACCCTTCAAGGGTTGAACATGCGTTACCCGCAACCAACGTACGACGCTAGCGAGATCCGGATTGATTGAGGGTCACGGGGTCAAGTCACCCATCTATCACTATCTCTTTGATCACACGACTGAGCGTAGCAGACGCCACGCCCAAGACGGGAGGCTTGACCCCTACCTACACTTGCGGTTCCGCAACGATTGAGGGTTTAATGCGCCCTGAGTTCGAACCATGACGGCCCCGACGCTTATCGCTTGCCACGATTGCGATCTGCTCCAGCGCGAGACGGTGCTTCCGGCGGGCGGCGCGGCGTGCTGCGGGCGCTGCGGCGCGGTCCTCTACCGCAAGCTGCCCGAAAGCCTTGACCGCACGCTGGCCTTCACGCTCGCGGCCGGGGTTCTGTTTCTGCTCGCAAACGCCTTCCCGCTCATGGGACTCGAGGTCCAGGGACAGCGAAACGCGACCGGTCTACTGGGCGCCGTGCGCGCGCTCTGGGATCAGGACATGGGGATGGTGGCCGGGCTCGTGTTTCTCACCACGGTGCTGATCCCGGCGATCGAGATCAGCGGCATGATCTACTTGCTTCTGCCCTTGCGGCTCGGACGGGCGCCGCCCGGCGTCGCCCCCATGCTTCGCGTGCTACAGGCGGTAAAGCCCTGGGGCATGGTGGAGGTGTTCATGCTTGGGGTATTGGTGTCGCTGGTCAAGCTCGCCCACCTCGCGAGCATCGTGCCCGGGATCGCGCTGTGGTCCTTCGGCGGGCTCATCCTGCTGCTCGCCGCCTCGGCGGCGTCGTTCAACCCCCACGAGGTATGGGCGCGAGTGCCGGTATGAGCGCAATGGTGGCGACCGCCGCGCGGCTCGGTCTCTTGGCCTGTCATGCGTGCGCTCTCCTCAGCCGGCCAGCCGCCGCGGGCGCCCCGGCGCGCTGCCCCCGCTGCGGCGCCCGCCTGCATCACCGCAAGCCCAATAGCATCGGCCGGACCTGGGCGTTTCTGATCGCCGCCTACATCCTCTATGTGCCCGCGAACCTGCTGCCGATCATGGATACCAACTCGCTGTTCGACTCCCAGCGGGATACCATCATGAGCGGTGTCGTGTTCCTGTGGACGAGCGGGTCCTGGCCGCTCGCGGCGCTGGTCTTTTTCGCCAGCATCGTGGTGCCGCTCGCCAAGCTGATCGCGCTCACGTTGCTCCTCGTCTCCGTGCAGCGGCGCTCGCCGTGGCGTCCTTACGAGCGTGCCCGCCTCTACCGCTTCGTCGAGTTCGTCGGCCGCTGGTCGATGCTGGACATCTATGTGGTTGCGATCCTCGCCGCGCTGGTGCAGATCCAGTCGCTCGCGACGATCCATGCCGGCCCCGGGGCGATCGCCTTCGGGGCGGTCGTGGTCCTCAGCATGTTCGCGGCATCGGCCTTCGATCCGCGCCTCATCTGGGAACCGGTGAACGAGGACCATGACTGAGGCGCCGCGGGATGCGACCGAGATCCCCGAAGCGGTGCCGGTCCGCCGCCGATCCGTCCAGACCGTGTGGATCATTCCGATCGTGGCGGCGCTCATCGGCGGCTGGCTCGCGGTCATGGCGATTCTCGAACGCGGCCCGACGATCCGGATCACCTTCAAGACCGCCGAAGGGCTGGAGGCGGGTAAGACCACGATCAAGTACAAGAACGTCGATATGGGCACGGTGACGCACATAGAACTCTCCGAGGACCGTTCGCGGGTGATCGCGACGGCGCAACTCACCCATCAAGCGGAAGGTTTCCTGGTCCAGGACACCCGCTTCTGGGTGGTGCGGCCGCGGATCGCCGGGAGCCAGATCTCCGGCCTCGGAACGCTGGTATCGGGCTCCTATATCGGCGTCGACATCGGCAAGTCCACCAATCCCAAGCGCAAGTTCACCGGCCTCGAGACCCCGCCGATCGTAACCGCCGATCTGCCAGGCCTGGAGTTCGTACTGAGCGGTGAGGACCTCGGCTCGCTCGACATCGGCTCGCCGGTCTATTTCCGCCGCATCCAAGTGGGGCAGGTCGTGGCCTTCGCGCTCGACAAGGACGGCACGGGCGTGACGCTCAGGATCTTCGTACGTTCGCCCTACGACCGGTACGTCACGGCCAACACCCGTTTCTGGCAAGCGAGCGGAATCGATCTCACGCTCGATGCCGCCGGTATAAAGGTACAGACCGAGTCGCTGGCCTCGATCCTGCTCGGTGGCATCGCCTTTCAGACGCCGCTGGACGCGGCGCTCGCGGCGGCGGCCGAAAAGGGCGCGCACTTTACTCTTTTCGCCGACCAGACCACGGCGATGAAGCGCCCGGTTCGAGAGATCGCAACCTTCGTGGTCTATTTCGGCGAGTCGCTGCGCGGTTTGTCGCCCGGCGCGCCGGTGGACTTCAGTGGGGTGGTCATCGGCGAGGTCAAGTCGATCGATGCGAAGTTCGATCCCGCGAAAAAAGAGTTCCGGTTTCCCGTCGAAATCGAACTCTACGCGGACCGGCTGCGTGCGCGCGATCGCAAGCCCCCTACGCGAAACAAACTCGATGAAAGCAAGGCGCTGCTGGACGGGCTCGTCGCGCGCGGCTTCCGTGCCCAACTAAAGTCCGGGAATCTGTTGACCGGCCAGCTCTTTGTGGCGCTCGACACTTTCCCCGGGGCCCCACCGGCCACGGTCGACTGGACCGAGAGTCCCCCCGTGTTGCCAAGCACACCGGGCGCCCTCGAAGAGCTGCAGGTGATGCTCGCCAACGTAACCAAGAAGATCGAGCAGATCTCCTTCGAGGAGATCGGCGCCGATGCGCGCCAGGCGCTCGACGCCCTCGTCCGCACGCTGAAGGGCATGGACGCTCTGGTCCAGCGCCTCGATCAGGAGGTGGCGCCCGCGGCGCGCGCCGCGCTGGAGGGGGCGCGGAAAACGCTCGCGAGCACGGAGCAGACGCTGGCCTCGGACGCGCCGCTCCAGCAGGACCTGCGCGCGGCGCTACGTGCGCTCACGCGCACGGCGGAGTCGCTACGCATCCTCGCGGACACGCTCGAGCGCCATCCGGAAACACTCATCCGCGGCAAGCAGGAGGATGAACCGTGATGCCGGCTCGGGGCTTCGTCTGTTTCGCCGTTGCGGTTCTCGCGGGCTGTGGCAGCCCGCCCAAAGAGCGCTTCTACACCTTGAGCGCGGCGGGGGTTGCCGCGAACGTGACCGCCGCCGAAGCTAGGGACCCTGTCGTCGTTGGCCCCGTGACATTGCCGGAGGTGGTAGACCGTCCCCAGCTCGTGGTGCGGGTCGGCGCGAACGAGGTGGCAATCCTGGAGCAGCACCGCTGGGCCGAACCGCTCAAAAGCGAGATCCCGCGGCTCATCGCGCGGACGCTTTCGCAACTGCTCGGCACCTCCCGAGTATCCGCTTATCCCGAGAGCACAAGCCAGGAGGCCCATCTGCGAGTGGCCGTCGATATCCTGCGCTTCGAAGCGGCGCCCGGCATCGAGGTGAGCGTCGAGGCCCTCTGGTCGGTACGCCGTCTGCCAGACGGCAAACCTATCACGGGCCGATCGGTCGTGCGCGAGCCCATTGCAGGCGAAGGTTACGACGCCGTGGTTGCGGCTTATGGACGCGCGCTCGCCACGCTCAGCCGCGACATCGCCCAAGCGGTCCGTACAGTAGGCTCCATGGCGCATTGAGCTATCCCTACCGTAAAAAGGCTAGATTTTGTTGCAGATATGTGACATATTTGACGAGGATCTATGTTGAACCAACGGAATAATTACTATAATCTTGTAACCGTACAACAACAGTAGAGGGAGGAACCATGTGTAAGCTACGTACCCTGATCGCTCTCAGCGTCCCCGGTATCGTGCTCTTCGGCTGCGCCGGTGAGCCGCTCGTAAAGATCCCCCAGCCCTGGTGCACGATCGGCGGCACGCTCCTAGGCGCCGGTATGGGGTACGGTATTAACGAAGCCGTTGCGGATGATGAGGAAGATACCGATGTGGAAGCCGCGGCAGCGGGTGCCGCCTTTGGCGCGGCGACCAGCATTTTACTCTGCGGTGGAGACTATCCGCCAAAGCCCGAACCGGTGGCCGCGCCAGCGGCGGCGCCTGACCCCTGCGCTCCCGATGACGATAGCGACGGTGTCAACAACTGCGATGACCGCTGCGCTAGTACCCCCGCCGGAGTGGAGGTGGACGCCAGTGGTTGCCCCAAGGCGGGCGAGACCCTCTTGCGGCTTCAGGGTGTCAACTTCGCCTTCGATAGCGCCAAGCTCACGCCGGAATCCGACCAGGTCCTGGACCAGGCCGTGCAGGAGTTACGCGATGCGCCAAGTATAAGCACCCGGGTCGAGGGACATACCGACAGCGTCGGATCGGATGCTTACAACCTGAACCTCTCGCAGCGGCGGGCCGAGGCGGTGGTGGATTATCTGATTAGCCAGGGCATTGAGGGGACCAGGCTTGAGCCGGTGGGTATGGGAGAGGGCAACCCCATCGAGTCGAATGACACCGATGAAGGCCGGTTCCAAAATCGCCGTGTCGACTTTATCGTCACCTCAAAGTAGTTCCCCTGAGGAAAAGGGGTCGTAGTAACTTAAGTTGGTGCATCACCCCGGTGGGGCGGGCGGCCCCGCCGGGGGGCTACCCGCCCCACCTGCCAATCACTCGCTGCCCAACTCAGACCGCTAAGTAGCGGCGTAGACGCTATGCAGCGCCTTAGCCGTGGATACAAGGGCGGAAGAAAAAATTTCGCCGTGGGAACTAGCGTATTCCATACTTCCGCATTCCTAGAGACAACCCGTGGACAGAGAAATACCAGACAAACCCGGTGTCGCCGCACCGCCGCCGCTCATCTATGCGGGCGGTTTCGCACTCGGCTATCTCATCGAGAATTTTTTGCCGACTGCGTTGTTCCCGGAGTTTATGAGCGCATGCGCTGGGTGGTCCTTGATCGCTATTGGCGTGCTGATAACGGCGTTTGCACTTTCGGCCTTCCGCCGTGCACGCACGCCCGTTAACCCGTATGCGCAAACGACGGCCTTAGTGACCGGGGGACCATTTCGATTTTCCCGTAATCCGCTGTATCTTGCACTGACAGTGATTTATCTCGGCGCGGCCGGGCTTTTGAATTCGCTTTGGCCCGTGTTGTTGCTGCCCGGTGTACTGTGGTTCATGCACTGGGGTGTGATAATTCGAGAAGAATGCTATCTAGAAAGAAGATTTGGTCCCGCCTACCAGGAGTACAAGGCGCGGGTAAGGCGATGGCTGTGATCCTCAATGCGATAAAAGAATGAACACCCTGGTCCCGATCATCACCTTCAGCTTGCTTGCCGGGCTCGTGAGCGTCCTGGCGGCCGCGGCGTTCTTGCTGGTCCCCGACCGCGTGCGTGCGCAACTGTTGCCGCATCTGGTGAGCCTCGCGACTGGGGCTTTGCTCGGAGCGGCGTTTCTCGGGTTGCTCCCGGAAGCCCTGGAAGCGGTGGAGCGCGAAGACTCCCATTTGATTACCTTGTGCGTCTTGTTCGGGCTGGTATTGTTTTTTCTTCTCGAGAAGATGGTCATTTGGCGTCACTGCCACGAGGAGCACTGCGAACGGCATAGCGACTCTCCGAATAACGGCCGCGGGCTTGCGGCCGGGACGCTGATATTGATCGGCGACGGGATCCACAATTTCGTCGACGGGATCCTGATCGCTACCGCGTTTCTCACCGATTATAAGCTCGGCGTGTTGACGAGCCTGGCCGTCGTCGCACATGAGATCCCCCAAGAGGTCGGGGATTTCGCGATCCTTCTGCAAAGTGGTTACACGCGCCGCGAGGCCTTCGGGTATAACCTCGCAGTGAGCCTCGCGACCGTGGCCGGCGCCCTGGTTGCGTGGGTTAGTCTTGCGGGCATCACCGCGGCCCTCCCCTATGTGCTGGCGGTCGCGGCCGCGAGTTTCATTTACGTCGCGGTGGCCGATCTGATACCCGGCCTGCATCAACGCACCGAGCTGCGCGAGTCGATGCAGCAGGTTTTTCTCATGAGCGCCGGGATCGGTCTCGTGTATGGATTAGGCACGATGTTGCATTAG
>JBIMKC010000038.1:0-17478 GCA_043673925.1 Chromatiales bacterium
TGGGGTTTCCAAAGGGGAGAGGCGCAGCTCTCCCCTTTGGTCGCCCCACGGGGTTGCATACCCCGTGGTGGCGAAATCTAAATTGAATAAAAACGCGCGTTTGTATCTCAGGGCAAGCTGAAGACACTCAACACGCCACCGAGACGCGTATAGCTACTCAATCCCTTATACGCACCTACCGCGCCTAAACCCTCGGTATCTCCGATGAGACCGGCGGCCATGCCGATACCCGCCCAACCGCCAACGCCGGAGAGCACGCCGACATACTGTTTATCCTTGTGCGTCCAGGTGTTCAGGTTACCGATGATGCCGGAGGGCGTCTTGAACTTCCAAAGCTCCTTACCGCTCTTGGCATCGATGCACTTGATGTAGCCGTCGAGGGTTCCGTAGAAAACCACGTCACCCGCCGTGGCCAGGGCGCCGCTCCACACCGAGAAGCGCTCCGGAATCGACCATTTGATCTTACCGGTGCCGGCGTCCCAGGCGATGAAATTACCCAGGTTATTGGTCCCATCGCCCATGACCTTGCCCGCCGGAAACATATTGAGCACCGCGTTGACATAGGGCTGACCCGCGGTGTACTCGCCGCCGCTCACCGGCTCGTAGTCCATGCACACATGGTTCGTGGGCACATAGAAGAGCCCGGTACGCGGCGAGAAGGCAGCCGGTTGCTGGTCCTTGGTCCCGAGCGCCGCCGGACAGATGTTGGTGGTGTTGACGTCTTCGCCGTTCTTTTGGGGGCTGTAGCGGGCCACCCCCTGTGGCCGGCCGGTCTTCATATCGACGTGGGTCGCCCAGTTGACGGCGGGATCGTATTTTTCGGCCACCAGCAGTTCGCCGGTGACGCGGTCCAGCGTATAAGCGAACCCGTTGCGGTCGAAATGCACCAAGGCTTTGCGGTCTTCGCCCTTTACCTTGATATCCGCGAGAATCATTTCGTTGACGCCGTCGTAGTCCCATTCATCGTGGGGCGTCATCTGGTAGACCCACTTGGCGACACCGGTGTCGACATCGCGCGCCCAAATGGTCATCGACCACTTGTTGTCACCGGGGCGGACAACGGGGTTCCAAGTGCCCGGGTTACCGGAACCGTAATAGACCAGGTTCAGCGCTTTGTCGTAAGCATACCAGCCCCAGGTCGTACCACCGCCAGTCTTCCATTGATCGCCTTTCCAAGTATTGACACTTGAATCCTTGCCGACGGGTTTGCCCAACTCGGTGGTCTTTTCCGGATCAATGAGCATCTGGTCATCGGGCCCCACGCTGTATGCCTTCCACGCCAACTTACCGTCTTTGATGTTGTAAGCGGCCAGGAAGCCTTGCACCCCAAATTCACCCCCGCTGATTCCGGTAATGACCTTATCCTTAATGACATGGGGAGCATTGGTGTTCGTCTCTCCTCTCTTGGGATCACCGTTTTTGACCGACCATACTTTCTTTCCTGTCTTAGCATCGATAGCCACCAACACGGTATTCGCCTGATGCAGAAAGATCTTGCCGTCAGCATAAGCCAAACCACGATTAACCGTATCGCAGCACATGACCGGTACGGTCTCATCATAGTTTTGCACCGGGACGTATTCCCACACGACCTCCAGGTTATCCAGGTTGATTGCGAAAACGTTGTTGGGGAACGGCGCATTGACGTAAAGCGTATCGTGAGCTAGGCCGGTCGCACTGCCTGGGAGCACCAGCGGGCCGCCTTCGTGCCCACGCAGGACACCGGTCGAAAACGTCCAAGCCGCCTGCAGCTTCGAGGCGTTCGCGGCGGTGATTTGGTCTAACTTCGAATACCGCTGAGCCCAAAAATCGCCATTCTGCATCACCCAATAATTCGGGCTGTCTTGCAGCTTGAGCAGCTCTTCATTGGCGAGCGCCGTAGCCGGTACGGCCGTGGCGACTGCGGCTAAGAGCATGCCCTGAAAACGCGTTTTTCTCATGACCTCCTCCTTCCATTGTTATGTCGATCTCTAATTCTTATTCTCCGAGCGCCTCAGAGATCGCAAAGGCGCGAGGAGTGAATGCAATAATCCGCGGCCACGCTCGGATAGTGTACACTCGGTTGGTAGTGATTATACGCAGTCGCAGCCGTTCGGAAAATTATAACGAATCGAGTCGATTCATCAACAAGTTAAGCGGGGAAGCGACTGCACGGTTCCAATCGATCCGCGCCCGTGGCAGTTACCGCCTGCCTGCGGTCTTGGCGGATACCCGCGCAGGCCGGAAGAAACAGGTACGAGCGGCGGCCCGCTCCGCTTCCTCTAGCTGCGCCACGAGCGCCTTGCCTCTTTTTGAATCCCGAAACAGGCCTCCGCGCTCCCCCGGCATCGCGCGAAAGGCGCGAAAAGTGGTCGCCTCCACGTAATCATCGAAGCGGATGGCTACGGCAATCGCATCGATTTCGCACGCACACGCATAGAGATTATCGACCGTCTGCCCTCCCTGCTTGGCCATGCAGGTCAGCACCCGATCGACCCGATCGAGCGTTGGATAGACATGGCTCTGCGACGCGGCCGACAAAGTCACGCCGAGGATCAGGGCCAGGGTCAGATTCATGTGATTCTAGGCTGGCACGACGCCTTGCGCCACGAGATGATCGATAATCCGTTGAACGCAACTCTCGACCGGTTCCGCCCCCGAATTGATGCGTAGTTCCGGATTTTCAGGTTCCTCATAGGGCGCTGATATTCCGGTAAACTCTTTGATCTCCCCGGCCCGCGCGCGGCGATACAAGCCCTTGACGTCGCGCTGTTCGCAAACGTCTATCGCGCACTCACAGTACACTTCGATGAAGTTCCCCGGCCCCACCAGCTTGCGCGCCCGATCCCGATCGGCGCGATACGGCGAGATGAAGGCCGTCATCGCAATCACCCCGGCATCCACGAAAAGCTTGGCCACCTCCCCGATGCGGCGGATGTTTTCCACCCGATCCTGCGGTGAAAAGCCTAAATCGCCGCACAATCCGTGACGGATATTGTCCCCGTCACACACATACGTATGGCATCCCATCGCGAACAGGCGATGCTCCGAGGCATGGGCAAGCGTCGATTTGCCGGACCCCGATAAGCCGGTCAGCCAGACGATCGCGCCTTTATGCCCATTGCGCTGCTCCCGCCGCGGCCGGGTAATTGTTGCCTCATGCCATACGGTATTGCTGCTTTTGCCGGCGATTACATCGGATGTGTCGTTCATGTGCCTTATGCTAATCGTATTTGATGTACTTGAAGCGCGGATCCTCCGGCGTCCCCTCAAGCGCACTGCCCTCTTCTTTGCCGGGCTGCCACATCACTACTTGTTCGATTTTTCTAGCGAGATCAAAATCTTTATTGGTGATGCCCTTGGCCGCATGGTTCATGAGCTTTACGATAACGAAGGCATAGGACACGGTGAGATCGGGGTGATGAAAAGCCGCTTCCGCCAGGTGCCCCACGGTGGTGACCACCATCAGCGTGCCTTTCCAGCCCGACGTCTTATATTTGCGCCTGATCCAACCCTCTTCCAGATACCAATGCGGGAGTTCCTCCTTGAGCCTCGCTTCGACTTCTTCATCGGTATAAGTTTCTTCGTGTTGCTTAATTCGCCAGCCCATCAAAGCTCTCCTCGCGTCTAAAAGTCGGTTTCGGTATTTTAACCCTATAAGCGGAGATGCGCATGCGAATATGTTTCACACGCTGCGGATCGAGCGCGCCGGTGCGCCGGTGCTGGTCGCACAACACCCCTCGAAATCCGAGATAATCCGGGCCGAGAGCCATCAGCGGCTCAATATCGTTAGTTTGCAGCGATCCCGCGAGTCCCGCAAACAGCCCGAGCCGCCGGCACTCTTGAACGAAGGCGGCAAGCTCAGCTTCGTCGAGGTAGGCGCGCAGACCCCGGCCGCGCTTCTCGGCCGTATCGACCATGGCGCCCACCAGCCCGTGATCGGCAAAGGCGCGCAGGGCTGCAACCGGACTGCTTTCACGGTCGGCGAACAGCACCGCAACCACCCGCGCCCCCCGCTTTACTTCCTCTTCAATCGCAGCGAGCACGGCGGCCCGTCGATCGCACTCAAAAAACCCGACCTTGACGAATGCGACGCCGGTGGCAGCCGTTTCCGCCACGGCGCGGCGCACCCGCTTGGGAATCGCCGGAAGATCGCCTGTCGTGGCGCTCACCGGCCGGCGCGCCTCGACCCACGCGACGACCTCACGCATGGTCGCAAACGACACGGCGCCGAGGGCGCCTCGCGCAGGCGCCTTCAGATCGATGATATCCGCGCCTTCCTGAAACGCGGTCCTGGCCTCGGCGATCGATTGGACGCTCGCCAGAAACCCGGTCATGCGGCATCGCCTAAGCGGCCGCGGCGAAAGGCCTGCACGCGCTCCATCAGCCATGCCCAGGCCTCGCGCTCGCGCTCACCCGCGGTCTTGTCAATCGCGGTGCGCAGGTAATCAATCTCGGCATCGACCTTGGCCGCGGGCAAGCGGGACAAACGGCTGACCAGGATCGCCGCTTCGATCACGGCTCCCTGGGCGCGATTGAAGCCTTGGAAAGCCCGATGCGCCTGCTCGTGCACGACCTCGCAGACAAACCTGGGCCGCAGCTCATCGGGCTCCACCCGTAGCGCTCGGACCTCGATATGCGCCAGGGTATCCGTCAACCGGCAGCCCCGAATCGAAGCGACCGGCGCCGTCGGCCATGAGCGTCGTCCGGTTAAACACCCGGCGATGATCGCGACATTGTCAGTCAGATTGAGCACCGCCTCGCCGCGACGCTCCAGATTGGACAAAGTCCGGCACGGGCGGAACGGCGCGATGATGACTCGCGGCCCCTCATAATGAAATCCCATCGGTGCGATATGCGGGCTCGCGTCTTCGTTCAGCGTCGTGATCACGGCTTCAAAAATCATGCGCCTACTTTTTCGCTTTCCCGAGCGTGCTTCCGGACGGTTTGTAGGCGTGCAACGCGTTGGGATCGCGCCGCACTTGGTCCCGCGCCGCGCACCCCCACTGGAGCGGCTCGTCCTGCATGTAACGTTTTCCCAGTTGCCAGGCCAGTTGCGCGCGCGCCAGCTCGACCCCCATATAAAAAGCATGCGGCGCATCGCTCCCCAATTCTTTCAGATGCGGAAATAGATCAAAAGGGTCGCGCGCCGTGACCATACCGTCGCGATTGTACACATGCATGCCCGCCTCGGAGACCTGGACGCGATAACTGGGATCGCGGATCTCCTTGGCGGTCTCGGCGATCTCCATCTCCGTATACGGAAACGGCTTGCGATCATGGATCGTGAGCAGCGAGCCGTCATATCCTTTAGGCAGGCTTGTGTCCTCGCGGGCGGCAAACATGATCCGGCGCCCGACATCGAGCTCCCGGACCACCGAGCGCGCGTGCGCGCTGACCTGGGTCGTCAATAGATTATCGATCCGCAATTCGGACAGGATCCCCAGCATGAAAGCATTAAGGCCGGTGGTATCGGCGTCGGTAAGCTCGGAGAGATTACCGGTCCCCATCATGATCTCGATGCCGGGATAGCGTTGTCTCAATTGGCTATAGCGTACCAAGGATTCCGTCAGGCCGAAGTGTATGGGATCGAGAACACTGTCGGCGAGAAACGCTTGGCCGCGCGCGAGCATGACATCGATGGCCCGGTAGAGTGAATCCAGATCTCCCGCGCGTTCCGGAATCAACACCGGCACGGCGTCGATATCAGCGGCAAGATCGACGGTGCTTTCCTTTAGGCTCAGTAGATAGTGGGCGCCTGACCGCGCTCCGCGCAGAAGATCATCGGTCTCCAAGGAATCGACGCTGATTTGATAACCGCGCTCGCGCAGCGCCGCGATCGACGCTTCGAGGTGCGGGAAAGGCACCGCCGGCAAACAACCGAGATCGATGACATCGGCGCCATCCCTCACGTAGGCATCGGCCTGGTTGATGATCGCCTCGATCTCCATGCGGGGCGCATCGACGATTTCCGCGAAAATCCGGATCGCGTAGCGATCGAGCGGCCGGGCTTTGGCGCCTTGGCCGAAAAAGGCAGGCAGGTCTTTCATCTCCTCGGGTCCCCGCAGTACCGGGATCCCGAAGCGGCGCGAGCTTTGATCGAGATCCCCCGCACACAAACCGGGCACGATGATGCGGTCGATTCCATCCACGTTTTGTAAGCGGCGATTGATCATCTCGGCGCTCATCAAGGCCGCCACATTCACCCCGATGTTTAGCACCCGGTAGGTAAAATCCGCCGGTTGCATCGCCTGCAGGATACGTTCGAGACCCCGTTCGGCTAGTTTCCCCGTCAAGAATAGGATCTGCTCCACGCCATTCCAATCAAGCTTTGGATTTCAGTCCCCCAATCATACGCGCTCTATGGGCGCAGGGAGAAAAATCACAGCCGCACGCAGCGAGAGCCCTCGCTTGGCGTCGGGTGTGCCCCATGTTGGTGCGTGCAGTGATTCCGCGCCCCAACCATGTGCGCGCCGGACGCTGGGGGACAATGTGAAACGACCGTTGTTTCAGTCATTTACCGAAGCACCACGGGTTGGTATGGCGTTTGTGATGCTACTAGGATCGGATTGGTTTGCGAAGCGGCGGGTGGGTCGCTTCCAAGCCCAAAGGGGTTCGCGGAGGTAGGGTATGCAGACAACAACACGCCTTGTAATCATTGGTAACGGCATGGTAGGTCACAAGCTCGTCGAGACCTTGGTGGGCTCCGCCGCCGCGCATCGATTCGAGCTGATCGCCTTTTGCGAAGAACCCCGCTACGCCTACGATCGAGTCCATCTTTCCGAGTTCTTTAATGGCAAGACCGCGCAAGACTCTGTCGCTCGTGGCCGAGGGTTTCTATTCACGGCACGGCGTAACGGTACACCTGAACGATATCTTCCCTCTTAACGAAAAAGGCCTTTTAAAATTCTTATTCTCTTATGTGGGTATCTGTCGCTAAAGCTACCGAGATGGCGCCCGAGACGGCGCGAGTCGTGCGCGTGGGTGGAGTGGAGCTTGCCCTTGTGCAAACAACGGCTGGGCTATTTGCCATGGACAACACCTGCCCGCATTCGGGGGGGCCATTGGGCGAAGGGCTGGTGCAGGGCAACACGGTCACGTGCCCGCTGCACGGTTGGCAGTTTGATTGTAAAAGCGGGAAATGTCTTACGGAGAAACGGCCTGCTCAGCAGCAGTATGCGGTCAAAATCGAGAAGGATCAGATTTTAGTCGAGGTCCCTGCTACGCCTGCGGAGGAAACAAGGCCTACCCCAAGCGAGTGGACTGTGGTCGCCTCGGTGAGCGACCTTGCTCCAGGTAATGTGCGCAAGGTTCAGGCGGGAGGGGTGACCCTGGCATTGGTCTGCACGGGAGAAGGTCTTCATGCCGTGGATAATCTTTGTCCGCACGAGGGTGGCTCAATCGGCGAAGGCAGCGTGGAGCAAGGAACGGTTTCCTGTCCTCTGCACAACTACAAATTCGACTGTAAAACAGGGAAATGCTTGACGGACGCGCGCCTGAGTGTGCGCATCTACGAGATAAAAATCGAACAGGGCAAGATATGGGTGCGGGTTGCTGCTACTCCTTCCGTCGCTGCTGCTGCAAAAACCCCAGAAGATCCAGCGACGAAAAAGAGCGCAGCGGAAATCTGGAAAACGGCCAAACACGGCATTGATTGTTGGGATGACATTCTTCGTTTTGCCAGAGAAAACACACCCATGTCTAAGATCGAAGAGCCTGAATTAGAGCGGATGAAATGGTACGGATATTTCTACCGCAAGAACAATGACCTCGATCACTACATGGTCCGCATCCGCATCCCCGGCTGCGAGATGACTTCTGAACAAGCACGCGCTATTGCGTTCATCGCGTACGAATCGGGTTACAGTATCGTGGACGTAACCACACGCGGCAACATGCAGGTGCAGGGCCTCACGATTGATAAACTGCCCGGCGTCCGCGCTGTTCTCGAGAAGGTCGGCCTGACTTCGCGCCAGTCAGGACACGATAATATCCGCAATATCACCTCGCACCCATTCAGCGGAATTGATCCCGAGGAGTTGATTGATACGCGCGAGCTTGCCCGAGAAATCCAAAAGATGATCGTGGGCAGTCGCGAGTTTTCCGACTTGCCGCGCAAGTTCAATATTGCGCTAACGGGGCGCACCGATCCTCACGGGCATGCCTGGACACAGGACATTAGTTACGTCGCGGCGTGGGGCCCTGAAGGACGAGTCGGTTTCCAGTTTTTGATTGGGGGCAATCAAGGTCAGTCGCCGACGATAGCTTGGTATATCCCCGTCTTCATTCGCCCCGAGCAAGTTCTCGACGTTACCGCAGCGACGTTGCGCACTTTCCGTGAACTGGGCTATCGGCATAATCGCCACCAAGTCCGTTTTCATTTTCTCATCGAGCGCCTCGGTCCAGACCAAGTTTTGTTGGAGATCGAGAAACGTCTTAACTACTCCCTTCAACGCTTTCCGAAATCGCCCCCCAAGCCATCAGCTGAAGAAAATTTTATCGGCTGGTTCCCGCAAAAACAGCAAGGCCTTCGGGCGGTAGGCATCTGCGTTCCGGTTGGACGTCTCACTTGGGACCAGTTCGAAGGATTGGCAGTCATCGCTCAGCAATATAGTTGGGGCAGGCTACGCACGACCTATGACCAAAATCTGATCATCCCGGGCATCCCCGCCGCACAACGTCAAGCAGTCGGCTACGCCATCGCGCGCTACGGTCTGACGTTCGAGCCGGACTCCGTTACGCGCAACATGGTCGCCTGCACCGGCAAGCAATTCTGCAATCTAGCCGTGACTGAGACGAAAGGCTACGCCTACCAACTCATCGAGACATTGCATCACCGCAAGGTCCAGCTTCACGGCATCAACATCCGCATGAGCGGTTGCCCTAGCTCGTGTGCTATGAGCTATACCGCTGACATTGGTCTCAAAGGTATGAGAGTCCGTCGTGACCTCCGCGTGTTGGATGCGTTTAACATCTATCTCGGCGGCGGCCTTTCCGACGATGTGCAAATGGGCTTTCTCTATAAAACCCTCGTTCCCGTGGACGAAATTCCTGACGAGATCGAAAAAGTCGTTGGCGATTTCTATCTGCATCGCGGAAATGGCGAAACCTTCAGCAAATATTGGCGTAACAAACTCAAGGGTCACAAAGCTCTTCCCGCCAACGAAGCGCTCCCCAAATGGCAATGCTCACGCTGCAGTCATCTCCACGTTGCGCAGGATCCGCCACCGTTCTGCCCAATCTGCGCCGCCTTGCGGGCTATGTTTGTGCCAGCTCCTGAAGAAGGGGAGGGCCAGACCACAAAACCACCGGTGACACAGGCTCCTGTGCCTGTGAATGGATCTCCAATCCCCAAACCTGCGGGTCCACCGGTCTGGGTTTGTAAATCCTGTGGACAAAAACATGTTGGCGAAGAACCGCCAGACCTCTGTCTCGTCTGCGGCGTCACGAAAAAAGAATTTCGACTCGGTGGCGCTGGTGCGGTTGTAGTCGCAAAAAAAGTAAACCCTACCGGGAAACGTATTTTGATTATCGGTGGCAGCATCGGCGGTCACACCGCCGCTCATACCTCGCGCCAGCTCGACCCGAATGCGCAAATCACGCTGATCACCGATGAGAAATATTCTTTCTATAACCGCCTAAGCCTGACGCGATTCCTTTCTGAAGAAGTCAAATGCGTTGAACTTTTCGACTACAAACCCGAGTGGTATGAAGAAAACCAAATCGAAGTGCTGACCAACACACGCGTGATCGGCCTCAACACGGCAGAGAGAATGGCAACGCTGAGCGAGGGACGCGAGTTGCCCTACGACGCCTGCATCCTTACCCACGGCAGTTCCGCCAACACGCCGCCATTTTACCGCGCTGATTTGCCTGGCGTTTATTTGCTGCGAACGCTCGACGACGTGGAAGGAATTATCGCGCGTATCCATCCCGGAACCAAGGTGGCAGTGATCGGTGGTGGTGTGCTCGGACTTGAAGCCGCCTACGGCATCGTAAAGCGCGGCGGGTCTGTTCAAGTCTTTGAGTTCTTCCCGTATTTGATGCCGCGCCAACTCGATCAAGCTGTTGCAGCGCTTTTTACAGAAATGGTGAAAGAGAAGGGGATCGAGCCGTATGTTGGCATCAGCGTCAAAGAAATCCTCGGCAAAGAGAGCGCGGAAGGATTGACGCTTGCTGACGGTCGTGCCTTTGCAGCGGAGCTCATCGTTGTTTCGACGGGAATTAAGCCCAATATTGATTGGGTGAAGCGTTCCGGGATCCGTTGCAATCGCGGCGTGCTTGTGGACGATCGCCTACAAACGTCCGCCGATAGCGTTTATGCCGCGGGTGACGTCGTGGAATGGCGCGGACAAGTAATCGGTCTTTGGACCAATGCGATTGAGCAGGCCAAAGTGGCTGCCACTAACGCCGTTGGAAAAATGTCGTTCTTTCAAGGTTTTCTGCCCGTCACCATTCTTAAATGCCTCGGTATCCAGCTTGTTTCGATCGGGGAGATCAAGGAAGACGGTGATAACATCACCTCAAAACTCAAATACGATTCGAAGGCGCGCACGTACCGCCAAGTGGTTTATCGTAATGGATTGCCGATTGGCGGTATTTTGCTCGGCACGTCGAGTGGAATGGGCGATATGCGCAAGCTGATCGAGAACGGTCTCGAGCTAGAGAAGCTCACCAGGAAAGTCGTGCCTGATGAACCGTTACAAGCTGCGTAAACAAGTCTACTGACCGAGCGCGAACGGAGACTGAGATCATGAGTCATTTCCTAGACCGATTGCGCTTCTTCAAGCGCATCCAAGGCACGTTTTCGAACGGCCACGGCATCGTTACCAACGAGGATCGCCAGTGGGAGGACGCCTATCGCAACCGCTGGCGCTTCGACAAGGTGGTGCGCTCGACCCACGGGGTCAACTGCACCGGGAGTTGTTCCTGGAACATCCACGTCAAGAACGGGCTGGTGGCCTTCGAGATGCAGGCCACCGACTACCCTAGCACCCGCCCGGACCTGCCCGATCATGAGCCTCGGGGCTGCCAGCGCGGTGCCAGCTATTCCTGGTATTTATACAGCCCGCACCGGGTCAAACACCCGCTCATCCGCAGCCGCCTCCTCGACCTCTATCGCGCCGAACGCGCGCGGGGTCTCGACCCCGTCGAGGCGTGGGCCGCGATCCAGGAGGACTCCGAGAAACGCCGCCGGTACACCGGGGTGCGGGGCCTGGGAGGTTTCGTGCGCAGCGACTGGGAGGAAGTCACCGAGATTATCGCCGCGGCCAATGTCTACACCATACAAAAATACGGGCCGGACCGGGTGATCGGCTTCTCGCCGATCCCGGCCATGTCCATGATTAGCTACGCGGCCGGGACCCGCTATCTCGGCCTCATCGGCGGGGTGCCGTTGTCCTTCTATGACTGGTACGCCGATCTGCCGCCCTCCTCGCCCCAGACTTGGGGCGAGCAGACCGACGTCCCCGAGGCCGCGGACTGGTACAACGCGGGCTATATCATCGTGTGCGGGGCCAACCTCCCGATGACCCGCACCCCGGATGCCCACTTCTACGCCGAGGTGCGCTACAAAGGCACCAAGGTGGTGGCGGTGGCGCCCGACTACGCCGAATACGTCAAGTTCGCCGATCTTTGGATGCCGGTGAAACAAGGCACGGATTCGGCGCTTTTTCTGGCCATGGGCCATGTGGTGCTCAAGGAATTCTTCTTGGAGGGCAAGGAAGCCTATTTCATCGAGTACGCCCGCGCCTACACCGATCTCCCCATGCTGGTGCGCCTGCGACCCCATGGCGAGGGCTACACCTTCGGCCGGCTGCTGCGCGCTTCGGACTTCGACGATAGTCTCGGCGAGGCCAACAACCCCGAGTGGAAGTGTGTGGTCTGCGATGAGGAGACCGGCAACTACACCGTACCGAACGGCTCCATCGGTTTCCGCTGGGGCGAGGAGGGACGCTGGAACCTCAAGCTCAAGAACGGGGACGCCGGCCCCGGGCTCCGCCCGCGATTGAGCTTCAGCGGCGGCGCGGACGACGTGGTCTCGGTCGCCTTTCCGCGCTTCGAACAGGCGTCGCATCCCCTCCTTTATCGCCGCGTGCCGGCCCGCAGGCTCCAGCTCAACGGCGAAGAGGTGCTCGTCGCCACGGTCTTCGATCTCCAGCTCGCTCAGTATGGTGTGGATCAGGGCCTCGGCGGCGCGCACGTAGCCGCGAGCTATGACGACGCCCCAATACCGTACACCCCGGCCTGGGCCGAAGGGATCACGGGCGTCAAGCGCGCCGACATCATCCGCACCGCGCGGGAATTCGCCGACAACGCCGCGAAGACGCTCGGCAAGTCCATGGTGATTCTGGGGGCCGGGATCAACCACTGGTACCACAGCGACATGACCTACCGTTCCATCATGAACCTCTTGCACCTCTGCGGCTGCGTCGGGCAGAGCGGCGGGGGCTGGTCCCATTACGTGGGCCAGGAGAAGCTGCGCCCGCAGGCCGGCTGGGCGCCCATCGCCTTTGCGCTCGACTGGCACCGGCCGGCGCGGCAGATGAACGGCACCAGCTTCTGGTACTTCCACACCGATCAATGGCGCTACGAGCGGCTCGCGGCCGACGGGCTCCTGGCGGCCACCGCCAAGGGTAAGTACCGCGGCTCAACGCTCGCCGACTACAACGTGGTCTCCCAGCGGCTCGGGTGGCTGCCTTCCGCGCCCCACTTCAACCGCAATCCTCTGGATATTTGTACAGAGGCGTTATCTGCGGGCGCGCAGAACGAGCAGGAGATCGTCGATCATCTCGTTGCCCGGCTCAAGAGCGGCGAGATCCACTTCGCCGCCGAGGACATCGATGCCGCGGAGAACTTCCCCCGCAACCTCTTCGTCTGGCGCGCCAACCTCATCGGCTCCAGCGCCAAGGGCCATGAATATTTCCTAAAGCACCTCCTCGGGGCCCAGAACGGGGTGATGCAGGAGGTAGCCGAGGAAGCCAAGGGCAAAGAGATCAAATGGCGGAGCGAGGTGCCCATCGGCAAGCTGGATCTCCTGGTCGATATCAACTTCCGGCTCAACTCCACCGGGGCCTACTCGGACATCGTCCTGCCGACCGCCACCTGGTATGAGAAGAACGATCTCAACACCACCGACATGCACCCCTTTATCCACCCTTTGACGGAGGCGGTGAATCCGGGTTGGGAGTCGCGCTCCGACTGGCAGATCTTCAGGGGCATTGCCAAGGCATTTTCCGGGCTCGCCGCCAATCATCTGGGCAAACGCAAGGACCTCGTCTCCATCCCGCTCATGCACGACTCGCCCGCGGAGCTCGGGCAGCCGCTCGGGGTGCGCGACTGGAAGCGGGGCGAGTGCGAGCCCGTCCCCGGCAAGACGCTGCCGATCTTCAAGGTCGTCGAGCGCGACTTCGGGGCGACCTACAAGAAATTCTGCGCGCTGGGGCCGCTCATGGTCTCCCAAGGCAACGCGGTGAAGGGTCTGTCCTGGAACACCGAAGAAGAGTATGAGCGCCTCAAGGTCCAGAACGGCGCCATCGCCGAGCCCGGGATCAGCGAGGGCATGCCATCCCTCCAGGACGATATCCACGTGTGCGATGCGATCCTGATGCTCGCGCCCGAGACCAACGGCGAGGTGGCGCACAAGGGCTGGCAGGCCCTGGGCAAGAAGACGGGGACCGATCATACCCACCTGTCGAGCGCGCGCCGGGAGGACAAGATGAGCTTCAAGGATCTGGTGGTGCAGCCGCGCAAGATCATCACCGCGCCCACCTGGAGCGGGGTCGAATCGGAGAAGGTCAGCTACAACGCGGGCTACACCAACATCCACGAGCGCATCCCCTTCCGCACCCTGACCGGCCGGGCGCACTTCTACCAGGACCACGAGTGGATGCTGGATTTCGGCGAGGGCTTCTGCACCTTCCGCGCGCCGGTGGATCTGCGGGCCACCGAGGGCGTCGTCGCCGAGCGGATCAACGGCAAACCCCACCTGGTGCTCAACTGGATCACGCCCCACAGCAAGTGGGGGATCCACTCGACCTTCAACGACAACCTGCGCATGCTGACCCTCTTCCGCGGCGGCCCGGTGGTCTGGGTCTCGGAGACGGACGCGAAATCCATCGGACTTAAGGACAACGACTGGGTCGAGGCTTTGAACGTCAACGGCGCCACGGTAGCGCGCGTGGTGCTGAGCCAGCGCATCCCGCAAGGCATGGCCATGATGTACCACGCCCAGGAGAAGATCGTGAACGTGCCGGGCTCGAACACCACCGGCAAGCGAGGAGGGATCCTGAACAGCGTCACGCGCGTCGTGGTCAAACCTACCCACATGATCGGCGGCTACGCGCAGTTGAGCTATGGCTTCAACTATTACGGCACCGTCGGATCACAGCGGGATGAATACGTCGTGCTGCACAAGATCGAGGACGCAGCCATCGACTGGCTGGAGCGGCCGCTGACCCCGGCGCGCGAGGCGCAGTTGAACCCACCGGGGATCGGCGAGATAGATGTGCCCCAACCCCTGCCGCTCGCGGCACGCGAGCAAAGCCCCGAACCGCAGGGCCTCAGTCCCGCCTACGGCCGGACCTAAACACTGGAGATCGATCAATGAAAGTCCGCGCCAATTTCGCCATGGTCATGAACCTGGACAAGTGCATAGGATGCCACACCTGTTCGGTGACCTGCAAGAACGTTTGGACCAACCGCAAGGGCATGGAGTACGCCTGGTTCAACAACGTCGAATCCAAACCCGGCATCGGTTACCCGAAGAACTGGGAGGACCAAGCCAAGTGGAACGGCGGGTGGGTGGTGAAGGACGGCCAGCTCGAGCTCAAGGCCGGCGGCCGCGTCAAGCGGCTCATGAACTTGTTCATGAATCCCGATCTGCCGGAAATCGACGACTACTACGAGCCCTTCACCTACGACTATGCCCATCTGCAGACGAGCCCGCTCGCCGAGGCCGCGCCCACCGCCCGGCCGCGCTCGCAGATCGACGGCCGCCCGATGGAGAAGATCGAGTGGGGGCCGAACTGGGAGGATGATCTGGCAGGCGAGTTCGAGAATCGGGCCCAGGACCGGAACTTCGAGGGCATCGAGAAGGACATCTACGCCGAGTTCGAACAGTCCTTCCTGATGTACTTGCCGAGGATCTGCAACCACTGCCTCAACCCCTCCTGTGTGGCCGCTTGCCCCTCGGGCTCCATGTACAAGCGCGAGGAAGACGGCATCGTGCTGGTCGATCAGAACAAGTGCCGAAGCTGGCGCATGTGCGTCTCAGCCTGCCCCTACAAGAAGGTGTTCTACAACTGGGAGTCCGGCAAGGCCGAGAAGTGCACCGCCTGTTACCCGCGCTGGGAGTCGGGGCTGCCGACGGTGTGCTCGGAGTCCTGTGTGGGCCGCGTCCGCTTCAACGGCATCATCCTCTACGATGCCGATCGCATCAGTGAGGCGGCCGCGGTCGAGAACGAGCAAGACCTGTACGAAGCGCAGATGGCCATCTTTCTCGATCCCAATGACCCCGCGGTGGCGGCGCAGGCTAGCCTGGACGGGATCCCGGATTCCTGGATCGAGGCGGCGCAGAAATCACCCATCTACAAGCTCGTCATCGAATGGCAGGTCGCCTTCCCGATCCATCCCGAGTTCCGCACCCTGCCGATGGTCTGGTACGTCCCGCCGCTCTCCCCGGTGCAGGCGAGTATCGATCAGGGCGCGATCCCCACCGATCCCGAGCACGTGATCCCCAAGGTCGAGATGCTGCGGATGCCGATCAAGTACCTCGCAAACCTGCTCACTGCCGGTGCCGAAGCCCCCATCGTGCGCGGATTGAAGCGCATGATCGCCATGCGCCAGTACTATCGATCGGTAGAGGTAGAAGGCAAACCGGACCTCAGAGTCCTCGCAGAAGTGGGTCTCACCGAGCCGCAGGTGAAGGAGATGTACCGCTACATGGCGCTCTCGAAGTACGAAGACCGTTACGTCATCCCGACCAGCCACGACGAGCTGCGCCACGAGGACTCCCATGCTTTCCAGGGGCAGATGGGCTACACCTTCGGCAACGACAGTTGCAGCGTCGCGGGGCACGACGGCTTCTCGCTGTTTCCGGAGAAGCGCAAGCAGAGCGTCGAGGTCAAGGTCATGCAGTTCATCCCCAGGGCCAAGCCAGCCGCCCTGCGAACAAGCCTGACCGAAAAGACCGCGGCCGAGTGATGCAGATCTACAAGCTACTCTCCGTGCTTCTGGAGTATCCGAACGCGGAGCTTCGGGAACACCTGGCGGAGACCGCGCAGATGATCGGTACCTTGGAGCACGCCACGCCCGAGGACCAGCAGGCGCTGTTGGATTTTATCGCCTGGGCCCAGTCTCTGCCGTTCACCGAGCTTCAGGAGCACTACGTCAAGACCTTCGACCTCACACCCGACAACGCGCTGTATCTGACCCATCACCTCTTCGAGGAGCAAGACCGCGCCCGCGGACCGGCGCTCGTGCGATTGAGCGAGTACTTCCAGGCTCAGGGTTTCGCCATCGAAAAGGGTGAGCTCCCTGATTACCTGCCGCTCCTGCTCGAATACGTCTCGACCTTGCCGGATGCACAAAACGCACGGCAGTTCTTGCACCAAGCGGTCGAGGTAGCGGCGTTACTCGCGCGGAATCTGGAGAACATGGAAAGCCCTTATGCCCTGTTGCTACACATCGTCGAGCGGCAGGGCCAACTCGCGGAAGCGGTGGTCCATGAAGCGCCTCGCGGAGATCGAGATCAAGCGCGGACGGCGGTGAACCAATAGCTATTGCGGTATTTTCAGCTCATGTATCTACACCAATTCCTCTACGGCGTTTACCCCTACATCGCGTTGAGCGTCTTTTTCCTGGGCAGCCTCATCCGCTTCGACCGCGAGCAATACACCTGGAAGGCCGATTCCAGCCAGTTGCTGGCCCGTGAGCAGTTACGCCTGGGCAGCAACCTCTTCCACATCGGCATCCTGGTACTCTTTGCCGGCCACTTCGTCGGACTTCTGACCCCCCATTCGGTCTGGTTGGCGCTCGGCGTCTCGGACCTCGCGCACCAGTCCCTCGCCATCGGCGTCGGGGCGCTGTTCGGGGTCCTGTGCATGCTCGGGGGGGTGATCCTGTGGCGGCGGCGCATGTTCAACCCGAGAGTGCGCGCCACCTCGCGCTTCATGGACATCTTCATCCTCGACTGGCTGCTGGTGACCCTCGGCCTGGGTCTCACGACCATCCCCTGGTCGCTCTATCACGCGCTCAACGGCGATGCCACGGCGATGGTGTTGCTGGCCGAATGGGCCCAGGGCCTCGTCACCTTCCGGCCCGATCCGGTGCTGCTCTCCGGCGTGAGCCTCATCTACAAGGTGCATCTGTTCTTCGGCATGACGGTTTTCCTGCTCTTCCCCTTCACCCGGCTGGTCCACGCCTGGAGCATTCCCTTGAGCTATCTTTTCCGGCCCTATCAGATCGTCCGCACGAAGTTTGTCCGCTACCACCGCTGAG
>JBIMKC010000039.1:0-2463 GCA_043673925.1 Chromatiales bacterium
TCGCCCGGCTCGCGAGGTCCACGGCGCGCGTTGCGAAATTGTTGCGCTGCCGGGAAGAAAACGGTCGAAACAAGTCGAATTGAAACGACTTCTTAATGATGTCCGTCCATCAACACACCAAACAGAAACCCCTGAAAGCGAAAGGCAAAACCGTCCTGAGCGTGATCGCGCCGACCTGCACGCGCTCTTCAAGATTGTCGAGCAGTCGAGGGATTTTATCGACGAAGCTCGTAGAATCAGCGGAATACTCGTCACCGCTACAAATAACGCGTTAGGGATTGAGGATGCGCGAACTTGTAGTTTCGATACCAACGACAGAAGGGATACAGAACCGTAAGGACGATGGCCGCTGCACCATAAGCCCACGCGAGTCCACCCGCTCCCCCGACCCCGAGTACGCCCTCTGATAACGCTAGTAGCGAGAAATGTAGGAAGTAGAAGAACATCGGTGTCTGGCCAAAGACGACAAGGAGATTGTTGCGGCTCGGCTTGATGTAGCGTTCTAGAACCATTAGCAGCACGCATATCAAGGCCATTAAACCAAGTTCGATCGTTATAAAGCTCAGGCTTGGCGGGTACTTGCTGACATGTAGCCATTGCACCCAGCCCTCATCGTCGCGTAACAGCCCCATGTTGCCATAGCCATTGGCTGCGCGGACCACGATATATGTCCAAACCAGCCCGACCCCCAGCAAGGCGAGTAACCTCACGGGGTAGTCTTGTGGACTTGCGCCCTTCTTCGACAGGTAACGCCCGAATACCCATCCGCTCAGCATGACCGCGAGCCAAGGCAGTACAGGATAGAGGATGACGAGATGCGGACTGTAGTACACCGCCATGAGGACGGCGAGCCCGACCGGCGGGTCGCGTTGGTTCGGCTCCCAAATGTAGGTGGTAAGCCATTCACCGCCAACAAACCACCCCAGCGCGAGCAGCAAGAGCCAAGCATCACACACACGGCGTAGGGCGACCATAAGCACCATGCTCGCCCCGATGGCGAACATGACTTGCAACACCCACTTGCCCCCAATGAGAGGGGCGAACACGAGGTCGAAGGAAGCAACCACCGCGCCGCGGATCAACAGGTCCCGGTCGATATGTTGCGGCGGATCTGCGCGGGTCACGCGTTGATGGATACTCAGGGCGAGTACCGTGCCTGCAAGGAAAACGAACGTCGGCGCACACAGATGCGTTAGCCACCGCGTTAGAAACTGGTCCGGCGGTAGGTGTACACCCGCTGTGTAGGTCGTTGCCGAGTCGAGCGCCAGCCGTCCTGGATTATAGAAGATCGAGGCGTGATCCAAGGCCATGAGCACCATGACCAACCCTCGCAGCCAATCGAACGCAATCAGACGATTCAACGCTTTCCAGTCGTTGTCAAACAGCGTGCAACAGGTCTAGCGCTGGCACATGATACAGAAATACGCCGAGCGCTGACCGATCCGCTTATGCCTTATGCGCGCGCCGCAGCGGTGGCAGACCAGGCCGCCGCGATCGTAAACCTCAAGGTTTTGAGCAAAGTACCCGGGCCGCCCACGGCTGTCGACGAAGTCGCGCAAGGTCGTGCCGCCCGCATTGATGGCGTCATCCAACACGCGGCGGATGCTGCTGGCGAGGTGCGCATAACGTAGCCGCGAGACGCTACGCGCCGGCCGGGCCGGGTGAATACCAGCCGCGAACAGTGACTCGTTGGCGTAGATATTCCCCACCCCTACCACCGTTTTACTGTTCATGATAAAGGATTTAACCGCTTGCCGCCGCCCTTGCGCCCGTTGATGGAGATAATCACCGTGGACATCCCAGGGCTCCGGTCCCAAATTCGCCAGCAACGGATGGGTTAACGCAGGTTCGCGGGTCCAGAGTACGGCGCCGAAGCGGCGCGGATCGCGCAGCCGCAAACAAAGCGCGTTAATTAATACAAGATCGACGTGATCATGTTTGTCCGGTGGCGTATCGCTGGGGAGTATCCGCAAGCTGCCCGACATGCCTAGGTGAAGGATGACATGCCCATGCTCAAAACTGATGAGAAGATACTTGCCGCGCCGCCGCACCCCAGCCACCGATCGGCCGGGCAGCTCACGCCGCAACTCCGGCGCGACGGGCCAGCGCAAGCGCCCTTCGCGCACCAGCACGGCGGCCACGGTGTTGCCGAGAAGATACGGTGTGATCCCGCGCAACGTGGTTTCGACTTCCGGGAGCTCGGGCATGGATTCAGCGCGAGGATTTTGTGTGGATTCTACGCTAACGCGCTAGCCCGCGCGTGGCCGGCATGATGGCGTTAAGCAGGTTCCCCGTCCTGCACCGCGGACTCGAGGATCCCCTGATCCAAGTATAAGGATTGCCTTCGTGTATTAGAATTACAACATCGCAACGTGTAACGAGGAACGGAGTCGAGTCCACGAACATCTTGATTGCCATCGGTACGCTGGTCAAGGACTCCGCAACGCTAGGATAGCGCTATGA
>JBIMKC010000039.1:2563-17175 GCA_043673925.1 Chromatiales bacterium
GCATTGATGGCGGTGGATCCGATGCAGCCGCGCGCAGTAAAGGAGGTATTCATCGACGCTCATCTCCCGATACAAGGGGGGATGCTCGGGAAGATAGCCGAGATTGGCTTTGGCCGCCTTGGGTGATTCGAGGATGTCGACACCGCCGACCGTGATGCCGCCGGCGCTTGGGGCCAGAGTCCCACTGATCATTTGCATGGTGCTGGTTTTACCCGCGCCGTTGGGACCCAGAAAACCCAACACCTCGCCGCGGCGGACCGAAAAGCTCACGTCGTTGACGGCGCAGACCTCGCCGTAGTAGCGGTAGAGGTATTGCGCGTCGATAAGGATATCCGCGCTCATGGCCGCGTAATTATTCTCATCTCACGCAGTTTTGCAATCGTTTTGTCCGGTAGCGCGCCTTTCGATTTAGTCAACCCGCTGGCATACAATAGCCAGCGGTAAATTCGGTGGCGGATTATGAGTGAAGCCGTTAGGGATTTCTACGATAGCATCGCGCGGAACCGCGATGTCACAAGCTCGGTGCGCGCGCTGGCCGGCCTCCGCCCAGGGGTGCTCGATGCCGCAAGCTTCCGGATCTTAGAGGTGGATCGGATCTTTGATGCCATCAACGGTTGCCATACCCGCGCCGGGCAGGCCACGCTGTATCATTCTTTGGCCTACCCCTCGGTATCACCGGAGGCGATCCGTTCCAAACACGAGGCCTTGCGCGAGCTGGAATCGAACGCCGCGCTACGAGAGCGGCTGCGGCAGTTTGTCACAGCCGCCGCGATCCGCGAGCAGCCTTTTTACGAATTACTCTTCGGTAGCTTCATGGGGTTTCTGGGGGCCGCGCCCAACAAGATGGAGTACGAAGGTTACGGCTATGCGGCCTACAAGCGCGGCACGCGCTTTATGCTTGAGCTCGCGAGCAACGCGCGGCATCTGCCGACGCCCGAAAGCCCCTACCTTGCGGCACGGGTGGAAGCGATCCGCGGTTACGAGGCAACGGCCGCACACCGGTTGATGCGCGGTCCGGTGTACCTCACCGAGCGTGGGCTGAAGCTCGACCGCGAGAAACGCCGCTATTCACCGGCGATCCGCTTTCGGCCGTCGCTGTTTAAACCGCTGCTGCTGGGGGCGGCCGCCCTTGGGTATTTCATGCTGACCAACCCCTGGCTAGCCGCTTACATCGCGACGCCGGCCAATCCGGTGCTCATGGTTTCGCTGCTGCCCTTGCTCGCGTTTTACGTGCCGGCCGTGGGTGGTTTCGATCGCGATAGCTTCATTTATCCGCTGCGAGATCGTTACCGCGAGGCCGAGGAGACGCAAAACACCCTGGCCGCCTTGGGCGAGATCGACGAGTTGCTCGCGTTCCATCAGTATGCCAGCGGCTTCGGGAGCGCCATGGTATTGCCGCGGATCCTCGATGCGGGCCGCCATAGCTTGGCCCTTAAGCAGGTAAGAAATCCGGTCTTGGCCAAAAGCAATCCAGCCTACGTCGCCAACGATATCGACCTTGGCGCGGCGCGTTTGGGTTTCGTCACGGGTCCGAACAGCGGCGGCAAGACGGCCTTTTGCAAGACCCTCGCCCAGGTGCAACTCTTGGCGCAGATCGGGTGTTATGTGCCGGCGGCGGACGCCGAGATCTCTGTCGCCGATCGCATCTATTATCAAACCCCGGAAACGGGCTCGCTCGCCGATCTCGAGGGCCGCTTCGGGACGGAATTACAGCGCACCAAGGAGATCTTCCTCGCCACCACGGCGCGCTCGCTCGTGATCCTCGATGAGATGGCCGAGGGGACGACCTACGAGGAAAAGCTCACGATCTCGCATGCGATCTTAAACGGCTTCCGGCGCATCGGGAATACGACGATTCTTATCACCCATAACCACGAGTTGGTGGAGCGTTTTCGCAAGGATCGGATCGGACTGTACCGGCAGGTCGATTTTAGCCACGAAGCGCCCACCTACCGCCTCGTCGATGGGATCTCCAAGGTCAGCCATGCGGACAGAGTGGCGCGCAAGCTTGGCTTCGCACGGGAAGATATCGAGCAGTACCTTACGGCGCGCGGGTTTTAAGTACGCCCGCGCCTCCGCGCCAATCGCTTCGATTAACCGCATGGAGATAAAGAGCGGTAATTGCTATGCCTTATTCGCCTTCGATGTGGCGGTCGCCATCGATCTCGATCGTACCCAGCGCATCGTCGCCACGGAGCGCGCCGCGCTCCGGCACACACGCAGGGCGCCGCGGTATTTTGATTATCAACCGGCACCGCTGCGGGTCTCCGAGGAGACGGCGCCGCTTATCCTCGGAGCCATCGAAACGCGTTCCAATGTGGATCTGGTCTTGTACGATTTCGGCGCCGTGTTGGTTGCCTACAGCATCCCGCTCATCGGGCCCTTCGACTTCTTGCTCGATCTCAGCGAAACTCTTTATGACAACGCCGAGCTATTGGCCGACGCGCGGCGCCGGGTCGAGCGGCTGCTTCAGGTCATTGGCGCGGCGGTCGATCGCCAGAGCATCGCGGAATTTGTGGAAGATTATGTGATCTTCGAAATCGAGTCCTTCGGCGAGCCCGTCGACGTAAAAGGTTTTTATTTGTCTCGCGCCCAGCAACTCGCTCAGATCCTGCGCGCCGAACGAGGTGAGTTATCCGAGGAAGAGGTCAGCGATGCGATTTCCCATCGCATCTCCTTCGGCCCAGGCGACCTGGCGATCATCGATTGGCACGCCTCCATACTTTTTGATGCCAATGGGGACGACGTCCGGGCGGTGCTGGAATTCGCCAACGTCGAGCTGGTGGAGATGCGCTACCTGGACTCGCGTCTCGATCAGGCCTTGGGTCGCGCATATGAAAGCCTCACCCGGTCCTATAAACGCTTCATCAAGGTCCTGAGACCCAGCACCGACCTCGAGCACATCGGGCAACTGCAGGTGGACGGGGCGATCTTATTCGAGGGCGTCAACAATGCGCTGAAGCTTTTAGGCGACCAATATCTCGCGCGCGTTTACCGCCTGGTGTCCCAACGCTTCCATCTGGCCGAATGGGATTCGAGTATTCTGCGCAAGCTGGATACGCTCGAGAGCATTTACGAGAAGATGGCCGATCGCTTGGCAGCGGTCCGGATGGAAGTCCTCGAGTGGATCATCATCCTACTGATCTTCATAGAGATCGTGTTATCGCTTGGTTCATGCACTTAGCCTGCGCTTTGCGAGGCGCGGCGGCCGGGTGGTGCTAAAAGTCGATGACATTGGGGCGGACCAAGCGCTCGTAGTCCGCGTACGAAAGCTTAATCAGCTCGGTATGGGAGCCGGCGCTAAAGGCGATGTACCGATCCTCGGTGAGCCGCCGCGACACATAGACATCCATGGCGTAGAGATTCCCGAACGGCGGCATGGCGCCGAGCTCACAGCCCGGAAATTTATCCTGGAAGTCCTTCTCGCTCGCGAGATCCACGCTGGAGGCCCCCGCGCCTTGCCGCAGGCGGTCAAAGTCGATCTGGTACGACGCCGGCAGAACCGCCATGGCCAAACGGCCGTCGGTTCTGACCATTACGGCTTTGGCTAATTCGTTTCCGGGAATATGCGCCGATTGGGCGATCTCTTGGGCCGTAAACGCGCGCGAATGAGCGATGGTGACGTATTTCACCTGATTTTGGTCTAGGAAATCCTTAAGCTTTGCCACGGGCATGGTCGTCGCCTTAATATTTTTGTCAATCGCGGGGAATGAATAATTTAAAGTTTACTATGAAATCCAAATAAAGCATTGATAGAGATCAACCGTTGCCAATTTCCGGGGTGTGGTGCGATCGTAAAGCATATGCGAGGATAGCGTGCGAAAATCGCAACCCGAGTTGATTAGTTACTTAATCATCCTTGATGTAGAGACCGACCCATGCCGGATTTCGTAATAGGCCGCCAGCAGATCTTCGATCGTGATTTACGCGTGTTCGGCTATGAGCTCCTGGTTCGCCATGTCACCGTCGATCCGGACGATACGATGGTGGGTGCCCTCGCCAGCAATCAGGTGGTCGTCGATGCCTTGCTTGAGCAGGGGCTCGATCGGTTGGTTGGGGCGCATCGTGCCTTTATCAACTTCGCGCGGCGCAACTTGATCGATGGCGTGCCGTTGTTGTTACCGAAGGACCGGGTCGTCGTGGAGGTCCTGGAAACCGTCCGTATCGACACACCGGTGGTGATGGCCGTCCAGAATCTGGCGCGCCAAGGCTACCACATCGCCCTGGACGATTTCGTCTTTTCGGAGATGTGGCGGCCGCTCATCGAGGTCGCGGACATCGTCAAGATTGATATTCTGCAGCAATCCCCTCAGGAGTTCGCGGATCTGGTCAAACTGCTCCAGCCCTATCGGGCCAAGTTGCTTGCCGAAAAGGTCGAGTCGGATGAACAGTACATCTTATACCGTGATCTCGGCTGCGAGTACTTTCAAGGGTTTCACTTTGATCGGCCCAAGATCATGCGCGGCCGCCGCCTGGAAACCCATCATCGGGCCATCGTCCAGGTGCTCGCCGCGCTCAAAGCGCCGGCCCTCGACATCGACGCGCTTTCCCAAGCCGTGTCCTTGGACGTGGCGCTGAGCTATAAGCTGTTACGTTACGCGAACGCGGCGTCGCATGACACGCGCCGCGACATCGACTCGATCCGGCAGGCGCTTACCCGCCTCGGCGCCGCGGACATCCGCCGTTGGGCCGGCTTGCTTTCCTTGACCACGGCGCCGTTTTCACCCGACGAATTGACCTTCATCGCGTTAATTCGCGCCAAGATGTGCGAGCTTCTGGCGCTGCAATGCGGCAAGCCCTCGGAACGGTATTTCCTGGTGGGCTTGCTGTCCCTGTTAGATGAGATGTTGGATGCCCCGCTTGCGCAAATCGTGCACGATTTACCGCTTTCCGAGGAGATTGCGAATGCCCTCATCTATAGGAAAGGTGATGCCGGGCAGGCGCTCGATTGCGCCGTAAATTACGAGAGCTGGAACCTGGATCAAGTAGCCTACCAGAACCTCAAGGTCTACCAGATCGGGCAGATCTATCTCGAAAGCGTTGCTTGGGCGAATGCGCTGAACCAAGCAGCGTAAACGCGATCGCGAGTGAGTTTTCAGGTCGGCCCATAGACTCGCGCTTATCCCCAAGCGCGGTGCTATACTTAGACCGGCAAGTCATTGATTGCAAGAGTACAGAGCGGCGACGGAGCGCTAGGTTCCAATAACGAATGTCCTTAATGAGGCGATAGATTCATGGGAGATCACTATGAGCATTTTCGACAAAATGAAGGAATTTGCGGAGAAAGCCAAGGACCTGGTGAGTAACGCGACTAAGCGCGCCGGTGACATGAGCGAAAAGGCGACGGAGGCAACCAAGGAGGGATTCGAAAAGGCGCAGGAGATCACGGGCGAAGCGGTGAAAAACGTCACTGAGTGGAGCGAAAAAGCGACCGCGACCGCTAAGGAAAACCTACAAAAAGCCCAAGATCTTGCCGGCGATTCCGTCAAGAATGTCAGCGAATGGACGGACACGGTAGCGGCGTCGGCCAAGGAAAACCTGCACAAGGCTCAGGAATTCACCGACGACGCGGTAAAACACGCCTCCGATTGGGGCGAAAAGGCCACCGCGTCAGCCAAGGAAAACCTACATCAAACACAAGATCTCGCTGGCGAGACGGTCAAGCATGTCACCGAGTGGGGCGAAAAGACGGCGGCCGCGGCCAAGCAGGGCATGGAGAAAGACCAACACAGCGCCGGTGACACGGTTAAACGCGAGGGCTAGGGCGTTCGGCGCCTCGCGGGCGGGCTGCGCAGTAGATTTATTTACAAGCTCTCAGTCGTCGATGACGACCCCCCAAGGCGCCTCACCCACGGCGATCGTCTGTATCACCTTGTCGGTGGCGGTGTCGATCACCGAGACACTGTTACTGACACCGTTGGTGCAATAAAGACGGCGCCCGTCACGCGTCAGGGCCAGGCCCCACACCCGTTGGCCCACGGGGATGCGGGTTTTGACCTGCAACGTCTGCGCATCAAGGACGATGATCTGGTCGGCGCGGCCGCCGGCGACATAGAGCGTCGTCTCGTCCCTGCTGAGCAGCACGTCCTTGGGCTTGATCTTGTCATCTCCGAGCGGCACCTTGTTCAGCACCTTGTGGGCCACCATGTCCACGCGCTTGACCTCACCGGCGATTTCGGAGCTCGCGTAGGCGGTTTTCCCGTCGCGCGCGAAAACCGCGGCGCGCGGGCGCGCGCCCACCAGGATGTTCGCGACCACCTTGTGCTCCGGCACGGCGATGATGTGCAGCATATTGGTCGATTCGCTGGTTACGATCACTTGCTTGCCATCGGGGGAAATCGCGACGCCTTCGGGTTCGAGTCCCACTGGGATTTCGGCGATGACCTTAGCGCTCTCCGGATCGATCACCGAGGCCTTGGCCGCATCTTCGTTGGATATATAGATGTTGCCGTTCGGATGCACGCCGAACGCTTCCGGATCATCGCCCGAGGGGATCTTGCGCAGCACCTTCAGGGTCTTCGGATCGATAACCGCGATCGCATTTTCCCGCCCGAGCGCCACGTACAGGGCGCTTCCGTCCGGGGCGAGCCCGATCCCGCGAGGTTGCTTACCGACCGCGATCGTGGCTTCGACTCTTAGCGTGCTACCGGAGATGACCGAGACTGTGTTCGCGCGTTCGTTGCTGACGAATACCCTCTCGGTCGGCGCGGCCGCGGCCGCTGGAACGTAGGCGATCAGCGCGAGTATAAAAAACGCTTTCATGAACGAGCTCTCCTATAATTACTGACTGTCCGGTTGCGCGCAGGCGCTGTTCCCGAGGCTGTCGAGATCTTCGATATCCACCACACCCTTGACCGGGGCCTCGCCGGCGATCCTGCCGTCTTCCACGAGGAACAGCGGTTGCCGCAACTGGCCGTTCGGCCGGAAGCTCATATCGATCCCTTTTTGTCCATCGAAGGCAAGCCGGGTCCTGATATAGTCCAGTAACTTTTCCGGTTCCACCGCGCCGAGCCGCGCCACGCTATCGGAGAGCAGCTTGACCGCGGCCCAACCGGCCCAGGCGCCATCGTCCATGGCCTGTCCGCGCGCCTTGAAAAATCGCTTGCTGAGCTGCTCGGCGGAGTATTTTTTAAATTCTGGATGCCAAGCCTGCGCAAGCGCCTTCGACCCGGGGTGCAGTTTACGCCATTGGGCCAGCGCATCGCGTTTCATCTCGCGGCTAGGAAGAATGTGCAGCATATTCGTAAGGCATTTACCACGCAGCGCGTCGGTCTCCGAGCTTAGATTGAAGACCGGCGTGCCGGGATGCTGCCCGGCAATCGCAACGAGCGCCTCCTCCTCGATCGCCGCCAGGATAGCGGCGGGCCGGGCCTGTGCGTCGAGCTCGACATTTAACGCGTAACGCTGACCTAAAAACCGGCCCTGAAGGTTGGCCTCTTCCAGCCCTTGGGTGACGCCGAGAAAGGCCGCGTCCTCGCGCGCGCCGACATAGTGGAGTCGTACCTCGATCGGCGCGGCCAAAGCCGTTCGGATCAACGTGATCAGAAGGAGCAGTGTCATCGCCAGGGGAGGTCGAGGGCTTAGGGACATAGCGCGTTGCATTAGGTTACCAGCATCCCTTACAACCGCGCCAGGTATGTGCTCCCGCCGAGGCGCGTCATCTGCCTTAAGATCCATGCCTGGCGCGCCTGAACCTGCGGCGCGGGGCGGGGGACGGCGCGGTAGCGTTCGGGATTCGGCAAAACGGCCGCAAGCAGCGCGGCCTCACGCGCGGACAGCATAGCAGGTGGTTTGCCGAAATACGTCTCGCTCGCGGCCCGGACCCCGAAGACACCGTCCCCGAACTGAACCACGTTGAGATACACTTCCAGGATCCGGCGCTTGGGTAAGAGTGCTTCGATTAATATCGTGAGATAGGCCTCGAGGCCTTTGCGCAGATAACTTCTCCCGGGCCAGAGAAACAGATTCTTCGCGAGTTGCTGGGAGATGGTGCTCGCCCCGCGCAAGCGGCTACTGTCCCGGTTACCGCGCCAGACCTGCGCGATGGCATCGAGATCGAAACCGAAGTGCTGAGGAAACTTCTGATCCTCGGAGGCCACCACGGCGAGCTTCGCATGCGGAGAAATCTTTTCCCAATCGGCCCAGCGGTAGCGAAATGCATGATCCTCGCGCCCTTCGACGAGGTCCAGCGTGAGATCGCGCAGCATGAAGCTCGTCACCCACGGATCGAACCAGCGCAAGCACAGCACGAGGAGCGCGGGGATTAGGCACAAGGCGAGCAGGGCGCGCCGCAGGACACGCATCGCCGTTCGCCACCCAGCAGACTTTCGCCGCGCCATCTCGCGTTTGCGGCTAGCGTCCGGATCGGGATGGATGGCCCAAGGAATATCTACGGGGCCGGTCTTCGGGAGACGTAGTCGGAGCGCGCGCATGTAGCACCATCAAGTCTTTATCCCGGTCCCCTGATTGAACAAACGCAAGCCGAGCCACCAGAGCGCCGCGATAAAAAGGAGGATCACCCCATAAGCGGCGGGCAAGGGGATATCGGACACGCCCAGCACCCCATAGCGGAAGGCGTTGACCATATAGAGAATCGGATTCCCGAAGGAGACTGTCTGCCACGTTTCGGGCAGGAGGTTGATTGAATAGAAGACCCCGCCGAGATAGGTGAGCGGCGTGAGCACGAAGGTGGGTATGATCGAGGTGTCGTCGAAGTTACGGGCGAACAGCCCGTTGATGAGCCCGCCCAGCGAAAACACCATGGCCGTGAGCAGGATCGTGGAGGCCATCACGGTGAGGGAATGAACTTGGAGATCGGTAAAGAAGAGCGCGACGGCCGTGACTACAATACCGACACATAATCCGCGCGCGACGCCACCGGTGATGAATCCGGCCATGATGATCCAGTTCGGGATGGGTGCGACCAGCATCTCCTCGATATGTTTTTGAAACTTGGAGCCGAAGAACGACGATACGACGTTGGCGTAGGAATTCGTGATGACCGACATCATGATGATTCCGGGCGCGATGTATTGCACATAGCGGAACCCTTCCATCTCGCCGATGCGCGGACCGATGAGGTTCCCGAAAATAAGGAAATACAGGGTCATAGTGATGACCGCGGGCAGAATCGTTTGCACCCAAATCCGCAGAAACCGCGCCACCTCTTTGATGACGATGGTCTGATAGGCGATGGCATAGCGCCGCGCCGTGCCACTAAGCATGGACATTATTAGCGGACTTGTCGAGTAAGCGTATAAAGAGCTCTTCGAGCCGGTTGGTCTTGTTGCGCATGCTGACCACATCGACCCCGCGTTCGGAGAGTCCACGAAACAGCTCATTGATACCCAAGGCCTTGCTGACATCGACCTCGAGCGTGGTCTCATCGACTAAGCGCAGATGGTAGCCATTGACGAGGGGAGGCTCTATAAGATGCTGGCGAATGTCCAAGATGAAGGTCTCCATGTTGAGCTGCGCCAGCAGGCGCTTCATTGACGTATTTTCTATGATTTCCCCCTGGTCGATGATGGCGATTTTGCGGCACAGGCGCTCGGCTTCCTCCAGATAGTGCGTGGTCAAGATAATCGTCGTGCCGTCAAGATTGGTTGCGCGCAGAAATTCCCACATCGAACGCCGCAGCTCGATGTCCACGCCCGCCGTCGGTTCATCGAGGATAAGCAGCTTGGGCTCGTGCACCAGCGCCCGGGCGATCATCAGCCGCCGCTTCATGCCCCCCGACAGTGTACGGGAGCGATCACTGCGTTTCTCCCACAGCCCGAGCGCCTTCAAGTATTTCTCGGCGCGTTGTTTAGCGAGGGCGCGTTCCAGACCATAGTAACCGGCTTGGTTGACGACGATATCGATGACCGGTTCGAATTGAGAGAAATTGATCTCTTGGGGGACGAGTCCGATGTGCGTCTTGGCCGCCTCGATCTCATGCTCGATGTCGTTCCCGTAGACGCTCACCGATCCGCCGGACTTGGTGACCAGTCCGGTGATGATGCCGATGGTCGTCGACTTGCCCGCGCCGTTCGGGCCGAGCAAGGCGAAAAAGTCACCGCTTTCTACCTCAAGATCGATCCCTTTTAAGGCTTGAAAACCGTTTTTGTAGGTCTTGCGGAGGTTTTTGATCGACAGGGCTTTCATGGTGCGGCGCTCACCGCGATGGGGGCGGGCCGCGCGTTATCGTCAAGCGGGCTCTCGGGCATTGGGGTTCTCCGTCATTCACGAGTGCTGATGGGTTCCTGGCATGCCGCTTTACGGCGCACGGTCTCTCATGCTGTGTTATCTTTTAGTCCGCATTTTCCAGCGTGCGTAATATGAGCGCCTTAAAATACAAATCGCAGGGTGCATGAGCGTGTCTATCCTTACCCCCGCCTTTGTCTACGACGAAGCGGCGCTGCGCCGGGCGTTGTCTTGGTTCGCGCCCCTCCGTGAGGAGAGGGGTTTCAAGCTCTTATTCTCCATCAAAGCCTTACCGTTCGTCGATATCCTCGAGTGTCTGCGGCCGCTGCTCGACGGGTTCTCCGTGAGCTCCTTGTTCGAGGCCAGGTTAGCGCGCGAGGTGCTCGCCGATAAGGGCGTGGTTCACATCACGACCCCCGGATTGAGAGCGGACGAGTTGTCCGAAATCACCCGGCGCTGCGACTATGTAAGTTTTAATTCCCTCGTGCAATGGCAGCGCTGCCGCGAGCGCGCGCGGCTCGCGGGCGGGCGCTGCGGATTGCGCATCAATCCCGGTGTCTCGCATCTCGGCGATCCGCGCTATGACCCCTGCCGGCCGCATTCCAAACTCGGCGCCGCGCTCGGCGTCGTCAGGAGCGCTTTGGACGCGGGCGGCGCCGATCTTGCCGGGCTCAGCGGTGTCCACTTCCACACCATGCACGCGGCGCGTGATCTCAGCCCGCTCGCCGCCACGCTCGCACGCGTCGAGGAAGTGCTCGGCGCATGGCTGGGGAGGCTCGAGTGGATCAATCTCGGCGGCGGTTATTATGTCGACCGGCCGGACGTGGTCGAGGAATTCGCGCGCATCGTGGGAGGTTTGCAACGGCGCTATGGGTTGGAAGTGTTGTTTGAACCCGGTAAGGCCGTGGTCGGGGAAGGGGCCTGTCTCATCGCCAGCGTGGTCGATGTGTTCCCGAGCGAGGGCCGCGACGTGGCGGTCTTGGACACCACGGTCGCGCATCTGCCGGGAGTGTTCGAATACCAGACGAGCCCGGCCTTGCGGGAAGCCGTACGTGGGGGGCGGCATCGGTACCTCATCGCCGGCTCGAGCTGCCTCGCGGGGGACCTCTTCGGGGACTACGAATTCAGCGAGCCGCTCGGGGTGGGCGATCGGCTCACGTTCGACGGGATCGGCGCCTACAGTCTGGTCAAGGCTTCGCGCTTCAACGGGATCAACCTCCCAGCGATCTATGCCAAGGAAAGTACGGGCAGGATCGTGCTCAAAAAGCGCTACGATTACCTTGACTATCGGGACCAGTGGCTGAACGGCGCCGATGCTTGTGAGCGCGAAGAGGCCGAGCCGTGGCATGGCGAGGCGCGCGTGCGATGACGGTGGCGGGTGCGGCGCGGCGATTGCTGGTGATGCGGCATGCGAAATCCGATTGGGACAGCGGTCCCGGATCGGACTTTGACCGCCCCTTAGCGAAGCGCGGGGAGCGCGACGCACCGCGCATGGGGCGCTGGCTGCGCGAGCAAGCGTTGATCCCGGACCGGGTCGTGAGCTCACCGGCCGTGCGCGCGCGCCAGACCTGCCTCCTGGTCTGCGAGGCGCTCGCTATCAAGAAGGGCCAGATTCATTGGGAGCCCGAGATCTACGCCGCCGACGTCACGACCCTGCTGAACGTGCTCGCGCGCTTTCCGGGAGAAAAACAACGGGTGCTGCTGGTAGGACACAACCCCGGCTTGGAAGATCTGGTCGCTTATCTCGCCGCAGGCACGGGCGCGTTCCCGACGCGGGGAAAGCTCATGCCGACCGGCGCCGTCGTCGGCATCCGCTTACCCGAATCGTGGGCCGGTTTACAGCCGGGTTGCGGCCAGATCGAGACGCGCATGGTCCCGAAAGCGTTAGTGAAGGATTAGCCGCGAAGCGCGGCTCCTCCATGCGCAAGGCGCGGGACATAAAGAGTACGTTCGGTAGGCCAGAAACTCCGGCCGCTGGCGAGCGCCGCGCCGGCCGGCGGCTCTATGCGCCTTTGCTCATCACCGTGGTCCTGGGACTTGCGGTCACCGGTTTGGGGTTTTTTCTGGTGCGGGAGTGGGAAGCGCAAGAGGCGCGGGAGCAGTTCGAAAAGCTGGCCGATGAGCGCCGGGAGATCCTCCAACGGCGTATCAACGCCAACCTGGAGGTTCTCTATTCCCTGGCCAACTTTTTCCGCGGCAGCCAGAAAGTGGAACGCGCGGAGTTCCGGACCTTCGTGGAGGAGGTCTTCCAGCGCCACCCGGATCTATTCTCGCTCCAGTGGCGGCCGCGGGTCCTGGCCCGGGAGCGAGCGGCCTTCGAACGCGGCGTCCGCGCAGAAGGGTTCCCCGACTTTCAAATCAAGGACGCGGCCCCGCCGGACGGATTCGTGCCCGCGCCCAAGCGCCCCGAATACTTTCCGATCCTCTATTCCGAACCAGAGGCGAAGGACCCGCGCGCGCTCGGGTGCGATCTCTTTCCCCAAACGCAATTCGTCTGGGCGCGGTTGCTCGGCATGCAGCGGGCGGCATGGTCCGCCACCGCCGTCGCCACGGGGGGCATCAAGCTGTATCAAATCGAGCACGACCCGCGGGATCCTTACACCATCGTCGTGTACTTGCCGGTCTACCGTCACGCCCGTGTGCCCGAGGATAAGAGGGCGCGCCTGCGTGATCTCAGGGGGTTTGTGGGTGCGATCCTACGCGTCGGCCAGATGCTCGAGGGTTCGCTCCAGGGTTCCCGGCCGGCGGGGGTCGACATCGTCGTCCTGGATGAAACTCCGGGCGCCGAGGTGGTGGAACTTTATCATCGCCGCTCGCGTTTGAGCCCCGCCGCTAGTTCGGACAGCTGGAAACAACTCGCGGGTATGCGCGCTAAGGCCTCGGTCGAGATCGCGGACCGCAGGCTGTCCTTGTTGTACCTGGCAACACCGGCGTACCGATTGACGCAGCTTCGATGGGCCGCCTGGTCCGTGCCCATCGCCTTGTTGCTGATGTTTGCCGTGACCAGCGGTTTTTTGGGTTCCAGCTTACGGCGCACGCAGAGAAGCCAACGAATGGCGCGGGCGCTCGCTCAGGAAATCGAGAGCCGCGAACACTCGGAGCGATCCCTGCGCGAGAGCGAAGCGCGCCTGGAGCGGCAGACCGCTGCGCTAATGGCATTAACGAGTGACCGGGTCATTCGCTTTTTGGATCTCCGGCGGGCGATGCAGGAGCTGACCGAGCGGGCGGCCCTGGCGCTGGACGTGGCGCGCGTCAGCGTGTGGAGCTTCAGCGATGATCAGTCCAAGCTGGAATGCCTGGAGATCTACGAGCGCAACCAGGACCGGCACAGCGTTGGCGGAGATCTCAGCGTGGCGGAGTATCCCGCCTATTTCCAGGCGCTACGGGGATGTTGGACCCTGGCCGCCGATGACGCCCGCAACGATCCGCGGACTCGAGAGTTTGATAGCAACTATCTCGTGCCCTTGGGCATCACTTCGATGCTGGATGCGCCGGTGCGCCGTGGAGTTCAGCTTGTCGGGATCGTCTGTCATGAACACATAGGCCCCGCGCGCCGTTGGACGCTGGATGAGCGGAACTTCGCCGGGTCCGTCGCCGATCTGGCCGCCTTGGCCCTGGAGATCGCGCAGCACGAGCAGGCGCGGCGGATGCTCGAAGAGGCGCGCGAGGATCTGGAGGGGCGGGTCGCGGAGCGCACCCGCGAGTTGCAGGAAGCCAACGAACGGCTCAAGGAGCTCGACCGGCTCAAGTCCGAGTTCCTGGCCACCATGAGCCATGAGCTTCGGACCCCGCTCAACTCGATCATCGGGTTCACGGGGATCCTCAAGCAAGGTATCGCCGGCGAGCTCAACGCGGAGCAGCACAAGCAGATCTCCATGGTCTATGGCTCCGCCAAGCATCTCTTGACGCTCATCAATGATCTCTTGGACCTCTCCCGAATAGAATCGGGCCGCATGGAGATCCAGCGCGAGCCGTTCCGGTGCGAAGAAGTCATCGCGGAAGTGATCGCGAGCTTGGCGCCCGCGCTGGCTGGAAAGGCGCTCAAGTTGGTGATCGACATCCCCGCTCCGCTCCCCGAAGTCCGGAGCGACCGCAAGCGGATCTTTCAGATCTTGTTGAATCTGGCAACCAACGGGGTTAAATTCACCGAAGAGGGCGAGGTCCGCATCCGTTGCGTAGCCGGGGGCGAGGCGCTTGAAATCCGTGTGACGGACACCGGGATCGGGATCAAGCCCGAGAACATGGCGCTGCTCTTCGAGGCCTTCCGGCAGGTGGACGGCTCGGCCCGGCGCCGCTATGAAGGCGCGGGGCTCGGGTTGCACCTGAGCCGCCGGCTGGCCGGGCTCTTGGGCGGGGACATCCGGGCTGAGAGCGAATACGGTAAGGGCTCGCGGTTTACCTTGACGCTACCGCTCGGCGCGGGGTGA
>JBIMKC010000040.1:0-17103 GCA_043673925.1 Chromatiales bacterium
CGATTTTAGCTTAAGGAATCGCAGCGCTCACCTCGAGCGCTACCGCAATGCATTGGCCGATCTGGCCCATGGTCTGTAGGTCCGCTCAAAGGGTCGCAAAGACCTTGCGCGCGGCCTCGATCGTCGCGGTGATCTCGGCCGGACCATGGGCGCTCGACACGAACCCGGCCTCAAAGGCGGAGGGAGCGAGGTACACGCCCGATTCGAGCATCCCATGAAAAAACCGCTTGAACCGTTCCTGGTCCGCGCGCATGACTGCGGCTAGGCTGGTGACGGACTCTTCGGTGAAGAAGATCCCGAACATCCCTCCCAAGTGATTGCTCGTCAGCGGCACGCCTGCCTCCTTCGCGCAGCGCCGGAGTTGACGGGAAAGGTCGGCGGTCGTCGCGCCGAGTGCGTCGAAGAAACCAGGTTGCGATACGATCTCCAAGGTCGCGAGCCCCGCGGCCATCGCCACGGGATTTCCCGAGAGCGTCCCGGCTTGGTAGATCGGTCCGTTCGGCGCGAGCTGATCCATGATCTCCGCGAGTCCGCCGAAAGCCCCCACGGGCAAACCGCCGCCGATGACCTTCCCGAGGGTCGTGACATCGGGGCGAACATTGAAATACCCTTGCGCCCCGCTTAGCGCCACACGGAAACCGCTCATGACCTCATCGAAAATGAGCAGGCTTTCGTAGTGATCGCAGAGCGCACGCAGTCCCTCGAGGAAGCCCGGCGCAGGTAACACGCAATTCATGTTGCCCGCGACCGGTTCGACGATCACCGCGGCGATGTCCTCGCCGAGCTCGGCGAAGACCTCATGCACTTGCTCCAAGGCATTGTAGGCCACGGTGAGGGTGTGCTGCGCCAATGCGCCCGGGACGCCCGGAGAGCTCGGTACCCCCAGCGTCAAGGCCCCGGAGCCGGCTTTGATCAACAAAGAATCCGCATGCCCGTGGTAGCAACCTTCGAACTTGAGGATCTTGTCGCGTTGGGTAAAACCCCGGGCTAGCCGGATGGCGCTCATCACGGCTTCCGTGCCGGAGCTGACCATACGCACGCGCTCGATGGACGGTAAATGTTTGCAAAGGGTCTCGGCCATCGCCGTCTCGATCTCGGTGGGCGCGCCGAAGCCGAGGCCACGGTCTACACTTTCCTTGACCGCCGCGATGACTCTTGGATGGGCATGGCCCACGATCATCGGGCCCCACGAACCGACGTAGTCGATATAACGGCGCTCGTCCGCGTCGATGAGGTAGGCGCCCTCCCCGCGCCGGAAGAACACCGGCGTGCCGCCGACGCCCTTGAATGCCCGGACCGGGGAATTGACCCCGCCCGCGATCACGCGCTGGGCACGGCTGAATAGTTCCTGGGAACGGGACATTGCAGTCTCCTTGTTTAGGGAAGCTCTGCAAAAGTTACTGCGCAGCCCATCTGCCTTGTCGCGTGCTCGCTCCTCGCTCGCCTATCTACCTGATATGTCTCGCGACTCGCTCCGCGGCTTCGCGCATCTGGGCTTGCTCGCGACACTTTTGCAGAGCTTCCTTAGGTATGCTGAGAAAAGAGCCGCGCATAGCGACCGGCCGCGGCGCGTACGTCGGCGGCGCCAAACACCCCTTCGATGACGGCCAGGATATCCGCGCCGGCATCGAGAAGCAGCGCGCCGTTCTCGGGCGTGATGCCGCCGATCGCGACAATGGGAATGCGTAGCTGTCGCTTAGCCAGCGTGAGCAATGAGACCTCGGCGGCGGCCGCCCCGGGCTTCGATTTTGATGGAAAGAAGCGTCCGAAGGCCACGTAGTCCGCGCCGTTGGTTTGTGCCGCGCGCGCGGCAGCCACATCGTCGTAGCAGGAAACTCCGATGATAGCGTCACCGCCGAGTACGGCGCGCGCTTCGGCGTAGCTCGCGTCGTGGCGCCCGATATGCAGTCCGTCCGCAGCCACGGCGCGGGCCAAGGCGAGATCATCGTTCACGATCAACGGCCGTCCGTGCCGCCGGCAGATCGTGCGCAGCGCTACGGCCTCGGTATAACGCTGCGCATACCCGCTGTTCTTGTTGCGGTGCTGGATCAAGAGGGCGCCGCCGGCGATCGCCGCCGCGACGGCTGCCTCGATTCCGTCTGCAGCTCGGTAGGCGTCGGAGGTAATGACATACAGACCGCGAGAGGGGAGTTTTGGGTGGGGCATTGCGTTCTATTTTATCGGCGCCGTGGACCTGCGAAAATGTCGCGCTGACGAATGCAACGGGGTAGTGAATGAAACGCTATATGTGTGTGATTTGCGGGTTTGTCTATGAAGAAGCCAAAGGCTGGCCCGGCGACGGAATCGCGCCTGGGACGCGCTGGGAGGACGTGCCCCCGAACTGGAAGTGCCCCGACTGTGGCGCGCGCAAGGAAGACTTCGAGATGATCGAGGTGTAGCGTATTCGTTACCTTGCTCTAGACCTCATTGCCTCGTCGCTGCTAGATCGGTTTAACCACGGCGAGGATAACCACGCCCGCAAGGATGAGTACGGGAAGCTCGTTGATCCACCGGTAATAAACGTGGGTGTGTCGGTTGCGGTGGTGGCGAAAATCATGAAGGAGCGTGCCCAAATAGATATGATAAGCGATCAAGATCGCGACCAATCCGAGTTTCGCGTGCAGCCATCCTGCGCGCGCGTAGTGTTCCCAGCCGTTCGCGATCACCGTGGCGGCGCCGAATAGCACGGTCAGTAACGCACCTGGCGTCATGATGCCGAAATAGAGCTTGCGCTCCATGAGCTTAAACCGGTCGAGGCTGATGGTGTCGCTGCTCCGCGCGTGATAAACGAACAAGCGGGGCAAATAAAACAGCCCGGCAAACCAAGCCACCATAAATATAATGTGGAACGCCTTTAGCCACAGCATAACGGCGTGCATGCTATCTACGGGTCCGATCCCAACGCGGGGCGCGTTTCAGGGTTGCTTGTCCGGGGGCGATTCGGGTGCGGGCTTGAACCCGAACCAGCGCCTGATCGTTTGGAAAGCGATTGTTCATCGAGTGTGAAAAGCTCGAAAGCGACATGGAGGAGTTGTAACGGGTTTCGCACCTAGGTCACGTATTTAATTGAGGTATGCCCAGCGAGCGCAAGCGCTAAACGCCAATAGAGATCCTCGCGAGAAGGATCGAAAAACGACCGCAGTGCAGCAATAAAATCATTCAGTAAATGCTCTCGGAGGTGTTGACACTGGCCGCGACGCAAATTAAGCTGCATCTGTCGTGGCCAACCAAGCTCTCTGAGCCATGACTTGAAACATAATAACTATAATGATGACTTAAGCGGCTTCGGCCGCTTTTTCTTTTTCCGGGGCCTGACGCTCACCCGCAGCATAGAGTAGATTCGAATCAATGATCAAGGTTGCCGTCGTCGGCGGAACCGGGTACACCGGCGTCGAGCTATTGCGCTTGCTCGCACAACACCCGGCGGTTAGTCTCGAGGTCATCACCTCACGTGCCGAGGCCGGTATGCCTGTTGCCGGCATGTTCCCGAGTTTAAGAGGGCATGTCGACTTGGCGTTTTCACCGCCCGACATCGAACGCTTGCAAGGGTGTGAGTTGGTTTTTTTTGCAACCCCGAATGGGACCTCGATGACCATGGTGCGGCCATTGATCGATGCCCGGGTCCGGGTCATAGACCTGGCGGCGGATTTCCGGCTTAGGAGCGCCGACGTATTCGAGCGCTGGTATGGTCTGCGCCACGGGTGTCCGGATCTTTTAGCGCAGGCGGTTTATGGCCTGCCGGAATTAAATCGTGAAGAAATCAAGGACGCCCATCTTGTTGCCAATCCGGGCTGTTACCCTACGGCGGTCATACTCGGCCTCGCGCCTCTTATCGAGGCGCGCCTGGTGCGAGCGGATCGATTGATCGCCGACGCCAAGTCAGGTGTCAGTGGTGCGGGCCGGCAGGAGAGCGTCGCCCACCTGTTCGCCGAAGCAGGTGATACACTGAAAGCATATGGCGTTGCGGGTCACCGGCACCTTCCTGAAATCCTGCAGGCGCTCGCCCGCATCAACGGTAGCGAGGCCGATCTCGTGTTTGTACCGCATTTGGTCCCGATGATTCGCGGTATCCATGTTACCCTGTATGCCGAGCTGCTTCGTCGCGAGGTCGATATTCAACACGTGTACGAAGAAAGATATCGGCGGGAACCGTTCATTGACGTGCTGCCGCCGGGCAGCCACCCGGAGACGCGTTCGGTGAGAGGGTGCAATACTTGCCGCATTGCCACGCACCGGCCGGGTCAAGGCGATCGATTAGTGGTATTATCTGTGATCGATAACTTGGTCAAAGGCGCGGCCGGCCAAGCGATTCAAAACATGAATCTGATGTTCGGGCTGGAAGAAACGTGCGGTCTGGCGAGCATCGGCTTGTCGCCTTAAGGTGTGAGTTCGCGCGCCCGTTGTCTCAGCGTTGAGCCGGGCGCGCGAGTCTGAAGGGTGGGTCCACGGGATCGGAGATCGAAGCGCCGGTTCACGTGTAAGGGGGATTGGAAATGTTCGGAAGACGGAAAAAGCGAAAAATTTCCAAAGTGGATTCGCTCGTTGGGCAGAACACCCAGGTTTTGGGCAACGTCAACTTCGATGGCGGCTTGCATGTTGACGGTGCGATCAAGGGCAACGTTTATGCGACCGACCAGCAAAATTCGGTGCTGACGTTGAGCGACCGCGGTACGATTGAAGGCGAGGTACGGGTTCCTTATGTGGTTTTGAACGGTGTGGTATTGGGAGACGTTTATGCTAACCAGCATATTGAACTGGCGCCGAGCGCCCGCGTCGAAGGTAATGTTTATTATGGATTGATCGAGATGGCGGTCGGGGCGGAAGTCAATGGCAAGTTGGTGCGCACCGCCGAGACCGAGAAGCTGGCACTGGCGTTAAGCCATCACAGCGTGGTTGAATCCGAAGCGCTGTCGGCGGCCGGCGTCAGACCCGCGGCAACGAGTTTGGACAGGTAGTTTTAGCGTGCCGGCGGTTAATGACACACTTTAAAGAGTAATTTGGATGGAACAGCATGAACACGATCGCTACAGAAAATCCTTTAATGTTCACTGATGCCGCCGCAATCAAAGTGCGCGAGCTGATGGTTGACGAAGGCAACGCGGCGCTTATGCTGCGCGTATTTATCTCGGGGGGCGGATGTTCCGGCTTTCAGTACGGGTTTACCTTTGAAGAAGCGCTCGGCGATGGGGATACGATCGTCGAAAATCAGGGCGTCAAGCTATTGGTTGACCCGATGAGCTTCCAATACCTTACCGGCGCCGAGATCGATTACAGCGAAGGACTCGATGGCGCCCGATTCGTGATCCGCAACCCCAATGCCGCCACCACCTGCGGATGCGGATCCTCGTTTTCGACTTAGCGACTGGCCGATAAGCCCCCGCGGGTTGAGGGAACCGGTTTTGACGCCAGGACTAAGCCGCGTAGATGGCCCCTAAGACCACGGGTTTTCTGGCCCCTGTGACTGCCGGAAGATTTCCAGGCCGGCCTTCGAGACGCCGCTTTGCAAGCCAAGCGAAGGTGACAGCCTCAATGCACCTGGGCTCTAAACCATAAAGCGCGGTAGTCGCTACGGGCTGCTGGCCAAGGAGTTGCGCCAGTGCCGACATGAGCACAGGGTTTCCGGTTCCCCCGCCGCACGCCAGGACCTCCGAGCCAGGAGGGGCATACCTTACAACTGCTTCCGCGATCGTTTCGGCCGTGAGTCTTAACAGAGTCGCCTGCACGTCTTGCGGGTGTGGAGGACAATGCATCGCCTTCAGGATCCCGTCGAGCCAATCGAGATTGAAATAATCGCGCCCCGTTGATTTAGGAGGCCGTAGCGTAAAATAGGGGTCGCTCTTGGCTTTTGCTAGCAGATCCCGATCGACCGTGCCTTGAGCCGACCACCGGCCGTCTCTGTCGATCGGAACACCCAGGTGGCGTAATGCCCAGTCATCGAGGAGGCCGTTACCCGGCCCGGTATCGAATCCCGTGACCGGCAACTCCGGATGGGCCGGTAAGATCGTTATATTTGCGATTCCACCGATGTTCAGGATCACACGATCGCGTGCCGCGGTACGGAACTGCGACTCGTGAAAGGCGGGTGTCAGCGGCGCGCCTTGTCCACCGGCGGCGATATCGGCGCCCCGGAAATCGGCAACGGTGGCGATCCCCGTGATCGCGGCGATGACATTTGGATCACCAATTTGCAGCGAGAAGGGCTCGCGGCCTTTTACGCTGTGGAGGATCGTTTGGCCGTGGCTCCCGATGGCCGCGATCTGCTGCGGGGTAATGCTTGCATTACGGAGAATTTCTTCGACGGCTTCGGCGAAGAGCCGTCCGATCCGAATATGTATTCGGCCGTACTGCTCTAGAGCAATATCGATCGCGCGACGCCGGGTCGCAATAAGCGCCGAGGTTAAGTCTGGCGGCAGAGGATATTGGTGAAATGCGATGAGCCTAAGCTGATCCCCATGAAAATCGGCTAAGGCCGTATCGACGGCATCCATGCTGGTACCGGACATGAGTCCGATAAAGAGGGCCATGCCTCGCTTTAGGGGCGGATGCGCGCAGTGGTTTGGGCCGCCGAGGTGACGCCAACCCGTTCCGTCGTACTCGCTAAATCCTGGGAAGGTCCGGTATGGGAAACCGCTAATGCGTCGAGTTTGCTTATTAAGTTCCGTGTCTCTGCCTTGAACTGTGCCAGGTGCTGCCCTTCTAGAGGTAGGGCATTCGGTAGTTTAACTGTCAGCGGGTTCTTATGGACGCCGTTGACTCGAAACTCGTAGTGTAAGTGCGGGCCCGTGGCGGATCCTGTACGGCCTACATAGCCGACGATCTGTCCCTGACGAACGTGCTGCCCCGGCCGCAAGCGGCTCGCAAAGCGCGATAAATGTGCGTACAGCGTGCTGTAGGTTAGGCTGTGATCCAGGATGATGGTTTTGCCGTAACCGTTTTGCCTGCCGACGAATTTCACCTTACCGTTACCGCTTGCCTTGATAGGCGTTCCCTGCGGAGCGGCATAATCGACGCCGCGATGCGCTCGAATCGTATGTAAAATAGGATGTCTACGCTGCGGGTTGAAGTGAGAGCTTATGCGCGTGAACTGCACCGGGGTTCTAATAAACGCTTTATGCAATGCGTTCCCCGTATCCGTGTAATAATCCGCATGACCCCGTGAATCCACGAACCGGACCGCGCGATAGGTGTGTCCTTGATTCACGAACTCGGCCGCGACAATCTCGCCGTCTCTAATCTTTTTTCCGTCTCTATACAACTCTTCGTAGACTACGGCGAACCGATCGCCCTCATGGATATCCAGTGCAAAATCGATATCCCAGCGAAACATTTTTACGAGCCTTATGATGAGGTCATCGGACAGACCGGCTGCCTGCCCTGCGGTGAACAAGGAATCTCCAATGGAAGCCGTGGTCATGGAGACACTTATCTCTGGCTTGGATTTCGAGGTTTGCGCGGAGAAATCACCGTCGGTGTCTTTAATCACGCGCAGCAGGTGCGTGAGGTTGCGCTGGTAGATGAGCTCGGCGAGACCGCCTCGTTTAACCAGAAACCTCAAGGATTCGCCCGGATAGAGGTTCGTGAGAGGCGCGGTGATTCGGCCCAGAGCTACGATTCGATCGAGATCTAGCGTGCTCAACCCCATATGCTGAAAGATCAGCGACAGGTTATCACCCTTCCGTACAGTGATCTTTTGCCACTCGGGTTTCAGTTCACGATTGATGTTACGAAGGCGGGCCCGAGCGCGCTGCTTTCGCGGTTTAGTGGGCTTCGGAACTGCGCTTTTACGCGCGCGCTTGAGGGCGTCGCCGAGGTTTGCATCCGGCGCGAGCCACGCGGGGAGCCGGATTTCGGCATCGGGTACTTGCTGCGAGGCCATACCGCCGAGCAGGATCGTCAGGATAGATAACACCGGCAACGAGAGCCAACGCACCGGCGGCATTCCGCGACGCGATGCGCCTCCGGATACTAACGGATGAATCGCGCTCGCCCCGGTGAGTGCTATGGAATTGCTATTCCACTGCAGCCGGGGCTTATAATCGTATCTTGTTACCCGCCTGTAGGACACGAAGGTCTTCATATAGTGAGTTGTCTAAAAGATAACCGCTTAAGCCGGATAGGTCAACGCTGTCGGTTGATCGTCGCCAGGCCTAATAACTGTATTGTTCGGCAAGTGAGACGATGGACAATGGCTTCGATACGATAAAACATGGTACGGTCGAAATCTTGCTCGAAGAACAACTTCGAACCAAGTTGAGCGCGGGGCGACCGCTGCGCGTTAAGGCGGGCTTCGATCCGACGGCGCCCGATCTTCATTTAGGCCACACCGTGCTGCTTAACAAGCTGCGGCAGTTCCAAACGTTGGGACATCGCGTCTTATTCTTGATCGGTGATTTCACAGGGATGATTGGCGATCCGAGCGGCCGGTCGACAATGCGCAAGGCACTTACGCGTGAGGCGGTGGTTGAGAACGCGGCTACATACACGGACCAGATCTTTAGGGTTTTGGACGCGGAGCATACGGAGATTATTTTTAACTCTACGTGGATGGATAAAATGCCTGCCGCGGATATGGTTCGGCTCGCGTCTCGCGCCACAGTAGCTCGGATGCTCGAGCGTGAGGACTTTACTAGACGTTACAAGAACGGTCAAGCCATTGCGATCCATGAATTCTTATATCCGTTAATACAAGGTTACGATTCGGTAGCTTTGCAAGCCGATGTGGAGCTCGGTGGCACTGATCAAAAGTTCAACCTTCTAATCGGTCGGCAATTACAAGCGGAGTATGGACAAGAACCTCAGACCGTCGTCATGATGCCGCTCTTGGAAGGTACGGATGGCGCGCAGAAAATGTCAAAATCGTTAAATAATTACGTCGGTATTAACGAGCCTCCTCAGGAGATGTTTGGAAAACTGATGTCGATTTCCGATGAGCTGATGTGGCGCTACGTGAGTCTCCTAAGCTTGCGCGGAAAAGCGGCACTGGAGACATGGAAACGCGCGGTCGCGGGAGGGGCTAATCCACGCGATTATAAGGCATTGTTTGCACAAGAGATGGTAACGCGTTTTCATAGCGCAAGAGCAGCGGATCTCGCGTACAAGGACTTTGTCCAGAGATTCCGAGAGCATGCGCTACCAGACAGTATGCCGGAGTTGACGATTCCTGAACCCACAGGAGCGATCACTATTGCAAGTCTGTTAAAGCGAGCGGGCTTAACCGCCAGCACTTCGGAGGCGATTCGAATGATCGCACAAGGCGCCGTGCGTATCGACGGCGAGAAGACTCAAGATGCGATGCGCAAGGTGTTCTCCGGCAGCACGCATGTTTTTCAGGTGGGAAAGCGACGCTTTGCAAAGGTCTCCGTCGTTTAGCTATGATCCTCCGGTCGCGCGTCGGTACTATCCAATTTCGAAGAATGACCGATGCGGGAGCAGGTCTCGCCGAGAGGCGGCTGGCAGAGGCCTGGGCCAGCGATCGCGCGCGGCTCGACCTCTCCCGCTTATGAGTGTGGCGAACGGTTGAGATCCCCGCGGGGACGAATAGCAGATATCCGGCCGAGGGCCCGCTATGGGGTCGTGGCTAAAAAAACCCCGCAGGTTGCGCGGGGTTTCTAGTGGTGCGAGTGGATCCCTTCGGGTTTACATCATATCCATGTCGCCCATGCCGCCGTGCCCGTGGCGTCCCGGCATCTTCTCCTCGTCCTTGGGCATCTCGGCCACCATCGCCTCGGTGGTGATCATGAGTCCCGCGATCGAAGCGGCATTCTGCAAGGCCGTGCGCGCCACCTTGGTCGGATCCATGATACCCATCTTGACGATGTCACCATACTCCCCGCTGGTGGCGTTGTAACCGAAGTTGCCCTTGCCTTCCTTCACCTTGGACAGAACGACGGAGGCCTCCTCGCCGGCATTGGCCACGATCTGACGCAGCGGTTCTTCCATCGCGCGCTTGGCAATCTGGATGCCGATGTCTTGGTCGTGATTTTCGCCCTTGAGCGCATTCAAGCCCTCCAGCGCCCGGATGAAGGCCACGCCACCGCCCGGCACCACGCCTTCCTCGACGGCCGCGCGCGTCGCATGCAAGGCGTCCTCGACCCGCGCCTTCTTCTCCTTCATCTCGGTCTCGGTGGCCGCGCCGACCTTAATCACGGCCACGCCGCCGGCGAGCTTAGCCACGCGCTCTTGGAGCTTCTCCTTGTCGTAATCGGAGGTGGACTCCTCGATCTGCGCGCGGATCTGGTTGACCCGGCCTTCGATGGCCTTGGGATCGCCCGCGCCGCCGATGATGGTCGTCTCTTCCTTGGTGATCGTGACACGCTTGCAGGTTCCGAGATCTCCCAAGCTCGCCTTCTCGAGACTCAGCCCGACCTCTTCGGCAATGACCGTGGCCGAGGTCAAGATTGCGAGGTCTTCCAACATCGCCTTGCGGCGGTCGCCAAAGCCGGGCGCTTTGACCGCCGCCACCTTGACGATACCGCGAATATTATTGACGACCAGCGTGGCCAGGGCCTCGCCCTCCACGTCTTCGGAGATCGCGAGCAGCGCCCGTCCCGATTTGGCTACGGCCTCGAGGATCGGCAGCAAGTCGCGGATGTTGGAGATTTTCTTGTCATGGATGAGGATCATCGGGTTTTCCAGCTCGACATTCATGTTCTGCTGGTTATTGATGAAGTACGGCGAGAGATAGCCGCGATCGAACTGCATGCCTTCGACGACCTCCAGCGTGTTCTCGAGACTCTGGCCGTCCTCGACGGTGATGACGCCCTCCTTGCCGACCTTCGCCATCGCTTGCGCGATGATGTCCCCGACGGCGGTATCGGCGTTGGCCGAGACCGTTCCTACCTGGGCGATGGCCTTCTCGTCATTACAGGGCTTGGAAAGTTTTTTCAATTCTTCCACCGTCGCGGCCACGCATTTGTCTATGCCGCGTTTGAGATCCATCGGATTCAGGCCGGCCGCCACCGCCTTGACCCCTTCGACCAGCATCGACTGCGCCAATACCGTCGCGGTGGTGGTGCCATCGCCCGCTTCGTCGGAGGTGTGCGAGGCGACTTCTTTCACCATTTGGGCGCCCATGTTCTCGAACCTGTCCTTGAGCTCGATCTCCTTGGCTACCGACACCCCGTCCTTGGTCACCGTCGGCGATCCGAAGCTCTTTTCCAGCACCACGTTCCGGCCTTTCGGACCCAGGGTTATCTTAACCGCATTAGAGAGGGTATTGACTCCGGCAAGCATGCGCCTGCGGGCGTCTTCGCTAAACCTCAATTCTTTAGCTGCCATGTTTCACCTCATTTAATAATTTAACTTTCGATGACGCCCATGATGTCGTCTTCCCGCATGACCACCAGGTCCTGGCCGTTCATTTTGACTTCGGTACCGGAATACTTGCCGAAAAGCACCTGGTCACCGCGCTTAACGTCGAGCGGTCTGAGCTTGCCGTCGTCCGTGAGCTTGCCGGGACCCGCGGCAACCACTTCTCCTTTCATGGGTTTTTCCGCGGCCGTGTCAGGGATGACGATACCCCCCGCGCTCTTGCGATCTTCTTCTAGGCGGCGGATGATGACCCGATCGTGTAAGGGACGAATATTCATGATTATTGACCTCCTCCGATGTGCGATAGAAAAACAAAGCGGTGTTAGCACTCGCTTCTTGTGAGTGCTAATTATAGGTGGCGCGCCGTTACTGTCAACCGATCCCCGGACCCGGCACGCCCGATCTAAACGAGGACCGGCGATGACGGATGGCGAAGACTACCTACTCGTGCTATCGACGTGCCCCGACAACGCGGTCGCTGGCCGGATCGCAACCCGGTTGGTCGAACAACGCGCCGCCGCTTGCGTCAATATCCTTCCCGCGGTGCACTCGATCTACCGCTGGGCCGATAAGCTCGAATCGAGTGCCGAAGTCCTGCTCTTGATCAAGACCCGCCGATGGCGTTACGAGGCGGTGGAATCCTTGTTAAAATCGGAACATCCGTATGAACTCCCCGAAATCATCGCGGTCCCTATAGTGCGGGGCTCGAGCCCGTACTTAAGCTGGATTAACGAAATGGTGAACGCAGCCCCGTGAAGACTGTCAGCGCTGTCTGTTTAGTTTGGTTGCTTGGAACGTCGCTACCGGTGTTTGCAAATGGCGGGGCGGCAAATGTATTCGAGGATTTCAAGCGCAGTTTCGCGGGCGAACCGGCGCGCCGCGAGTTTTTACCTCCCGACGAAGCATTTCGGGTCACGGTCGACATCAAAGATCCGGCGACACTCGCCGCGCGCTGGGACATCGCCGACGGTTATTACCTATATAAGGATAAATTCGGATTTGACCTGACCGGCGGCGATGTCCGGCTCGGGCGCATTAAGCTTCCCTCGGGGCACTTCAAGGAGGATCCGGAGTTCGGATCCGTTGAGGTGCATACGGGGTCCATCACGGTCCCGCTGTCGCTCAGACGCCCAAGCCCCGGCGAGGCCGAGGTCGGTTTAACCCTTAGGTATCAGGGCTGCGCCGACGACGGGATCTGCTACCCTCCGATGCACAAGACGCTCGGCCTGCGACTGCCGGCGCAGGTGGCGGCCGGCGCCGCTTCCGGGGGAGCAAGCGAACCCGTCGCCGAGCACGATGCGTTGGCGCGGCAACTCGAAGGCGGCGCCGTGCTCGCGACGCTGGCCATGTTCGCCGGGCTCGGGATCCTCCTCGCTTTTACACCGTGCGTGTTTCCCATGGTCCCGATTCTCTCCGGAATCATCGCCGGCCAAGGCGAGCACGCAACCACGCGCAAGGCATTTATTTTATCGAGCGTATTTGTCGTCGTGATGGCCGCGACCTACGCGCTCATGGGGGTGATCGCCGGACGCTTCGGCCACAACTTGCAAGCGACGTTTCAAAATCCATGGGTGCTGGTGTTCTTTGCCGCGGTCTTTGTCGGCCTCGCCTTGTCGATGTTCGGTTGGTTCGAGCTACAACTCCCGTCAAGTTGGCAGACGCGCCTCGCCCGGGCGAGTAACGCGCAAGCAGGCGGAACCTTGCACGGAACCGCGGCGATGGGATTGTTCTCCGCCCTGATCGTCGGACCTTGCGTGGCGCCGCCCCTGGCCGGGGCCTTGATTTATATCGGTAAGACCGGTGACGCGGTGCTCGGCGGGATGGCGCTCTTTTGCTTGGGCATCGGCATGGGATTACCGCTGATAGCGGTGGGTACTTCGACCGGGAAGCTCCTGCCCAAATCCGGGCCTTGGATGCAAGAGATCAAGGCGTTCTTCGGGTTTGGGATGCTCGCGGTCACGGTCTTAATGTTGGAACGCTTGCTGCCGCCAGCCTTAACCGTATTGTTATGGGGGCTGTTATTGACGACCGGGGCGATTTTCTTGGGAGCCCTCGATCTCCTCCATAAAACCGCGTCATGGGGTCACCGTCTGGCGCGCGGCGCCGGGTTTTTGGTTTTGACGTACGGCGGGATCTTAATCGTCGGCGCGGCCGCGGGGGCCACCGATATGTGGCGTCCATTCGCGGGCGCCACACTCCTGGCGCAGGGATCCGCCACGGCGCCGCTCAAGCTGAGCTTCATACGGGTCAAGGGTAGCGCGGGTTTAGAGCAGGCCTTACGCGCGGCCCGCGATCGTGCCGAGCCGGTGATGGTCGACCTTTACGCGGACTGGTGTGTCGAGTGCAAAGAGCTGGAAAAACATACCTTTGCCGACCGAATCGTCGGCCAACAGCTTTCCAAATTAACGCTAATCAAAGCGGACGTGACGGCCAATGATGAGGAGGACCGCGAGCTGCTCGCGAGCCTCGGGGTTTTCGGGCCGCCGGCCTTGCTTTTTTACACACCGGACGGTACCGAGCTTCACAATCAACGTCTTGTCGGGTTCGTCGAGCCGGAAGCGTTTCGCTCACACCTCGATCGGGTGTTACGCCGTTGAGCACGGCTTACCGTTTTGCGTTTTATTGTTTGTGTCTGATCGTCGCCGGCGGCGGGGGCTATCTTCTCCGCGAACACGCGCGGGCCGACTCCTCGCCTTCGACCCTCGTAGGGCAGGCGCGGCCCGATTTTTCACTCAAGGATTTCAGAGGCGAGAGCCGCCGTATCAGCGAGTGGAGCGGAAAAGTTCTGCTACTAAACTTTTGGGCCACCTGGTGTCCTCCATGCAAAAAAGAGATCCCGGATCTCATCGCGCTTCAAGAAGACTATAAGAAAGTGGGCTTGCAGATCGTGGGTATCGCGATCGATGAGCTTGGCACGACGCAAGAATTCGCGAACCAGGCCGGGATCAATTACCCGACGCTGACCGGCGAGGCGGAAGCCATCCATGTCGCCCTGAGTTACGGTAATACCAGCGGCGCGCTACCCTACACGGTGATCGTTGATCGTAACAAGAGAATCGCCTTCACCCGGCCCGGCCAAGTGCGCCGGGACGAAATCGAGAATCTCATACGACGGCTGCTCCGCATTCCCGCCTAAGTTCCTCGCCGCCGGTTCCGCGCGGCCGTCGCGCCGCAAATATCCGGTAGTTTGGTCGTTTCCGCCGTTAACTTATGCTAATGTGTCGCAAACAAGCGGCAACTAACCGCGATTCAAGAACCGGGTATGTCGCAACTGGCGCTCATCAACGGACCCAACCTTAATCTATTAGGAACACGTGAGCCGGAGGTGTACGGTACCACGACTCTCGCCGAGATCGAATCCCGCCTCGAGGCCCTGGCGCTGTCCGCGGGACACACGCTGTCCTCGTATCAGAGCAATGCGGAACACGAGCTGGTGGAGCGTATTCATCGCGCGCAGTCGGAAAACGTCGCCTTTATCATTATCAACCCCGGCGCTTTCACGCACACGAGCATCGCGCTACGCGATGCGTTCGTAGCAGTCAAGATACCGTTTATCGAAGTTCATCTATCCAATATCTTCGCGCGCGAGGCTTTTCGCCACAGTTCTTACCTATCCGGGGTCGCGGTGGGGATTGTCAGCGGTCTCGGGCCACAGGGATATGAGCTTGCCTTGCAAGCAGCGATCGCTCGCTTGCGAGCCCATGCCACACGTTTGCCCTACCAGGAAAAAGATGGACATCCGTAAAGTAAAAAAGTTAATCGAGCTCCTGAAAGAGTCCGGGATTGCCGAGCTCGAAATCCACGAGGGGGAGGAATCCGTCCGGATCAGCCGCTATCGGGCCCCGCCGGCGGGTCAAACCTTCTTACAGCTAGCGGATCCGCAGCTCCCCGCCGCGCCCGGGCATGCCGTTGCTCCCGCCGGTGCTAAACCGAAACCAGACTTTGAAGGTCATTCCATCACCGCTCCCATGGTCGGCACCTTTTATCTCGGTGCCTCTCCGACCAGCAAACCGTTCGTCGAGATGGGTCAGCGGGTAAAACGGGGCGAGATTCTGTGTATCATCGAGGCCATGAAGGTCATGAATCAGATCGAAGCCGATAGCGACGGCACGATCGCCGCGATTCTGGTCGACAACGGCCAACCCGTGGAGTATGACCAGCCCCTGTTCGTACTGAAACGAACTTGAATCCTTGCTCGCAGGGAGGCGTTTCGTCCGGGGTTGGTTAACTGAGCCATGCTTGACAAGATCGTGATTGCTAACCGGGGTGAGATCGCGCTCAGAGTCTTGCGCGCCTGCCGCGAGCTGGGGATCAAGACCGTTGCGGTTCATTCGACCGCGGATCGCGATCTAAAACCGGTGCGCCTCGCCGACGAGTCGGTGTGCATCGGTCCGGCGCCCTCGGCGGAAAGCTACTTGAACGGCCCAGCCTTGATCAGCGCCGCCGAGGTCACCGACGCCGTGGCCATCCACCCGGGTTATGGGTTCCTCGCGGAAAACGCCGACTTCGCCGAGCGCGTCGAGCAAAGCGGATTCATCTTCATAGGCCCGAGGCCGGAAACGATCCGGCTGATGGGCGACAAGGTATCCGCCATCCGCGCGATGAAGCAAGCGGGAGTTTCCTGCGTGCCTGGCTCCGACGGACCCCTCGGCACCGATGTCGACGAGAACCTCCGGATCGCACGCGCGATCGGTTATCCGATCATGATCAAGGCCACGGGAGGCGGGGGAGGGCGCGGCATGCGGGTGGTGCATAGCGAAGCCGCGCTGCTCAACGCCATCGCCCTTACCCGCGGCGAGGCCCACGCGGCCTTCGGAAACGGTTCCGTCTATCTTGAAAAATACCTCGAGACACCGCGCCACATCGAGATCCAGGTCCTCGCCGATACCCTCGGCAACGCCATACACCTCGGGGAACGCGATTGCTCGACGCAGCGGCGCCACCAAAAGATCATCGAAGAAGCGCCCGCGACGGGTCTGGGCCCGGAAATTAGGGACGCCATCGGCATGCGGTGTGTGCAAGCCTGCCAGGAAATCGGCTACCGCGGCGCCGGCACGTTTGAGTTTCTGTATCAGGATGCTCAGTTTTACTTCATCGAAATGAACACGCGCATTCAGGTCGAGCATCCGGTCACCGAGATGGTCACTGGGGTGGATCTCGTCAAAGAACAGATCCTCATCGCGAGCGGCGAACCTCTGAGTTATCGCCAGGAGCAGATCATCCTCCGTGGTCATGCCATCGAGTGCCGGATCAACGCCGAAGATCACGAAACCTTCATGCCCTCGCCCGGCACGATCACTTTATTCCATCCGCCCGGCGGTCCCGGGATCCGCTTGGATACGCACATTTACCAAGGCTATGCGGTTCCGCCTTACTACGATTCCTTGATCGGCAAGCTGATCGCCCATGGCGAGAGCCGAACCATCGCGCTCGCGCGCATGATTAACGCCCTTACCGAGATCGTGATCGACGGGATTAAGACCAACCTGCCCTTGCATCGCAATATGATGAATGACGAGGGATTTCGCGCGGGCGCTATGGATATCCATTATCTTGAAAAGAAGCTGGGACTGACCTGAGAACTTGTGAAAAAATCTACTGCGCTCGGCATCTCGTGGCTCATCCTCGGTGCGCCAGGGCGCTGAAACGATGCTGGCGCGCTGTCCGGAATGCCGTACGCTATTTCGCCTTTCCGCGAGCGAGCTCAAAGCGGCGCACGGCAAGGTGCGCTGTGGGATTTGCCACGGCGTCTTCGATGCCTTGGAGGCTTTGGTCGACGCGCAAAGCGAACCC
>JBIMKC010000041.1:0-1644 GCA_043673925.1 Chromatiales bacterium
ATCCTCTCGGCGATGCTGTTGCTACTCCATCTCGCCGTGTGGTGGGATTTCGGCAGCTCGAAATCGCGCTCGCTGTTATTGGCGCATGCGGGGGTTTTCCTTATTTGGCAGCCGTTCTGGCGGCTAGAGAAGCGGTTTGGTTTAAACGACACGGTGCTCTTTTCCCTGGCCTCGATCGGTTTGGCTTATTGGTTGGACCGCTGGATATTTTTCTGTTGGTTCGTAGTGCTGATCGGGCTAATGAGCGGACTTCCAAGCTATCGTCATAACAGCCGCTTGGTTTATATGCCCGCTTTATTTTTCCTCGTGTCCGATCTGCTCATTGGCTGCGTTCCTCATCTTTTTCACGTTAAAGCATTGCCGCCTGCCGTGACCACAATGTTTCAATACGGCTTGCTCGCCGTTCCCGCATGGGTGTTTATCGTGCGCCCGGATCCGGGAGACGGTGCATCTTCGTATTCCGTCGATCTATTGAGGGCCATCACCGCGTCTTTGATAACAGCCATGCTTGCGGTTGGAAGCATCGCGACTACCTACCATCTGGGTGTCGATTATCCTGTCGCCTTGTTTCAATCCTTGCTCGGATTGGCGCTTTTTCTTTTTATCATTAGTTGGCTCCTATCTCCACGGATGGGATTCATCGGTTTGGCCCAATTGTGGGAGCGCTCGCTGATGAATATCGGCACTCCTTTCGAGCAATGGCTGGCGGAACTGGCGAAATTAGCGGACCAGCAGCAGTCCCCGGACCAATTTTTCGAGGTGTCAATCAACAAACTCATCCGCTTACCGTGGTTTGAGGGCGCCGCTTGGGTAACCAAGACGGCGAGCGCCGAGATCGGGCGCGTGTCGGAGCATAGCACGACGTTTAGGGCCGGCGACGTGAGCGTCATTTTGTATGCGCGCCGGCCGATGGGGCCGGGTCTATTGCTACATTGCAACCTGTTGGTGGAGGTGTTGGTCCAGTTTCACCTTGCGAAACTCCGAGAGCTGGAGCTCGCGAATCGTACTCACCTCCAGGCTATTTATGAAACTGGGGCGCGCGTCGCGCACGACATCAAGAATTTACTGCAGTCGCTGTATACCCTGACGAGTGCGCTGAAGCTCGATGATAACGACGATGAACAAGCCGTACCCGCGCAGCCGCGGACAACACTGATTCTAAAAAAGCAACTACCGCTTATCATTCAGCGCCTGCAGCGCGCGCTTGACAAGCTGCAAGCGCCTGAGAAGGCGGGTGTGACGCACGTCGATGTGGCGGACTGGTGGCACGAAGCAACCACCCGACATAGTCACAACGGCGTTGAGTTCCGAGCAACAATCAGCACGCATACGGCGATCCCAGCCGATTTATTCGATAGCGTGATCGACAACTTACTGGAAAACGCCTATCTCAAACGACGTGCGGAAACTGGGATCGCGATCGCAGCAACTCTTGAAGCGGAGGAGGGGAGGGTTTGTATGACGGTGTGCGACCAGGGTAGCGCCATTGATACCGCTAGAGCCAATGAGCTTTTTAAGCAGCCTGTATTTTCATATAGTGGACTGGGAATCGGACTGTACCAAGCCGGTAAGCAAGCGGCACTCTCTGGATACACGCTTGAGCTGAGTGAAAACAAGCCTGGCCTGGTATGTTTCTCGCTGTTC
>JBIMKC010000041.1:1744-5329 GCA_043673925.1 Chromatiales bacterium
TCGTCTACTATCAGTATTTTCATGTCTTTGTTCATTCATACCTCCTAACGCGGCGACGACCGCGGCTGCAAGAATCTACTCGTCGTCAAGGCACTCACTCATTCGAGCTCGCAACCTGATCAATGCCTGAGCGTGAATTTGACAGACGCGTGATTCACTTACGCCCAACACTTCCCCAACCTCTCTTAGATTGAGCTCATCATCGTAATAGAGAGACATGGCTAAGCGTTCTCTCTCGGGCAGGCCGTTGATCGCGTTCGTCAGCCCTTGCAGGAAATTTTGATTTTCCGCGTATTCATGTGGTATCGGAAATTTCTGCGTCAAGCCTTCCGTCGTTCCCTCCACACTCAATGGCACGTCCTCGAAGCTGAAGACCTTGTGCGCTGTGGCATCATGCAGTATTTGATAGTATTCATCGAGCGTAATGCCTAACCGCTCGGCCACCTCCGAGTCGCGCGCGTCACGATTCTGTTCTGCTTCGATTTCTTGTACGGCTTTTGCCAACTGACGGGCCTTGCGGTGCAGCGAGCGGGGGGCCCAGTCGCCTTTACGGATTTCGTCAAGCATCGAGCCACGGATGCGGATCCCGGCGTAGGTCTCGAAGCTTGCCCCTTGCGAAGGATCGTAATTTCGCGAAGCTTCCAGCAACCCGATCATTCCCGCTTGAATCAGGTCATCGATTTGCACGCTGGGCGGCAGCCGACTAATCAGGTGATGTGCGATGCGTTTAACGAGCGGGGAATAGCGCGATATTAGATCATCAGCGTATGGCTGGCTGGCGCCTGCTTGAGCGGTTTTCCGGGATACTGCCAACTCGTTCATTTCCTGCCTGCCCCCGCCGCCTGGCCAGATTGAATAAGTCGTTCAACAAAAAACTCGAGGTTGCCGCTTGCCGCTGTCGGCGTGGGCCATTTATCGGATTGGATGGCTATATACTTACCCACACCACCCTTGCCACTGGCAATAGCCAGGACGCGGATCGGGGATCGACTTCCGGGCCGCGGCGTGTGGCGTAGCACGGAACTAGGCTGCGCCGAAACCATCGCACATCTCGCTGTGTGATTGCCGTTGATCACATATTTTGTGCAGCGCTTTGAGCATTTGAATCTATAAACAGGGTTCGCCATGGATACCTTCTCGGGTATCGACTCGACGGGGGAAAGCAAAGAGTGATCCAGTAAACTGTTGCCTGGCATAGCAGGCGTTTCTTCCATAGAGACCAACAAGTTAGTAAATCATGAGGGCGCGCAGGCCCGAGTCAGGCGCGTTCGTGAGCTTGACGGAGTCGCGCGTTAATCGCGTTTCATTCGCCAGAATCTCGGCAGCGGTGTTAACGATCTTGGCGGTCGATGACTCGCGTTCCGTGCGTGACATGGTGTCGTTCACCTTGCGAAACGCCGGCTTTGACGTCATCGAGGCCGTCGACGGTGTAGACGCATTGAATCGGGCGCAGAACGGCAATGGAGGCCGGGGCGGTGGATTTCGTCACCAAGCCATCGCTGGATCTCACTGATCCGCTCGCGAACTACGGGGAAGATTTGATCGAAAAGGTTAAGACCGCCGCGGCCGCCCGGGTCCGGCGGACGGCGCCGGGGCAGGGTACAAGAAGCAGTGGGCGTGATGAGACTGCGTGATCGCCGTGGCCGGTGGGTATTCAAGCCGGCAAGGCGCAAACGCCTTGGGACAGCGCGGATGAAAATAGCATCCCGCGGGCGGGTCGGCGGGGGAGGGCAGTGTCCCGCCGAGGCGCACCGTTTCGCGTTGGGTGACTGTATCGATGTGCGGTACGGCCGCGAGCAGGGCTTGGGTATAGGGATGCTTCGGGTTCTCCAAGACCTCATCGGCGCGGCCTTGTTCCACGATGCGTCCAAGGTACATCACCGCGACGTAATGGGCGAGATACTCGACGACGGCGATATTATGGGTAATGAATAGGTAGGAGAGCTTGAAGCGCTGCTGTAGCTCTTTCAGGAGGTTTAGGATCTGCGCTTGCACGGAGACATCGAGCGCGCTCGTCGGTTCATCGCAGATGATGAGCCTGGGTTCCACGGCTAGGGCCCGCGCGATGCAGATCCGCTGGCGCTGCCCGCCCGAGAACTCGTGCGGGTAGCGGTGTTTGGCGTCGGGGTGGAGTCCGACTTGTTGCAGCAGCTCATCGATACGCCGCTCGCGCACTCGGCCGCCGGTGTTTTGGGCGAGCATACCTTCTTCGATGATCTCGGCGACAGTCATGCGCGGGTTCAGCGAGGAATAGGGATCCTGGAAAATGATCTGGATCTCTCGCCGCCGCCGCCGGAGCGTTTCTCCGCTGAGCGAGCGCAGGTCCTCGCCGTCGAACCGCAGGCTCCCCGAGGTGATGGGCGCCAGCCTCAGGATCCCCTTGCCCGCGGTGGTCTTCCCGCAGCCGGATTCTCCGACCAAGGCGAGCGTCGTTCCCCGCCCGATGCTGAGTGACACCCCGTCCACGGCGCGCACATAACCCACGGTGCGGCGCATGAACCCCCGCCGGATGGGGAAAAAGATCTTGAGATCGTTGACCGACAGCATCGCCGGGCCGAGGTCCGACGGGATCTGTAAATCCGTGGCCGGCGCCCTCGCGGTCGTCATCGACGGGCTTTGATTGGGCGCGGACGCGGAGGTGTAAAGGAGGCAGCGAACCGTGCGCCCGCCGTCGATCGCCGCTAAAGCTGGAACGGATTGACGGCACTCATCCCACGCGTATCCACAGCGCGGTGCGAAACGGCAGCCCGTGAAGCGTTGCGTTAACCGGGGCACGGCCCCGCCAATCACCGCCAGCTCCGTACCGCGCTTCGAGATTGCAGGAACGGAATTGAAGAGCTTCTGGGAATAGGGGTGGGCGGGGGAATAGATAAACGACTCGCGATCGGCTTGCTCGACGATCTGCCCGGCATACATGACCGCGACACGGTCCGCGACCTGGGCGACGACACCGAGATCGTGAGTGATGAGCATAATCGCCATGCCCCGGTCTTTTTGTAGCGCCTTCAATAGATCGAGGATCTGCGCTTGAATGGTGACATCGAGCGCGGTCGTCGGTTCGTCCGCGATCAAGAGATCCGGCGCGGCGCTGATCGCGATGGCGATCATGACCCGCTGTTTCATGCCGCCCGACAACTGATGGGGGTAATCGCCTAAGCGCCGCTGCGGGTCCGGGATCCCCACGGCATCGAGTAATTCGAGCGCGCGCGCCTCGAGCGCCCGGCCGCGCAGTCCACCGTGCCGCGCGAGTGTTTCGGTAATTTGCGCTCCCACGTTCATGACCGGATTGAGCGAGGTCTGGGGCTCTTGGAAAATCATGCTGATCCGTGCCCCGCGAATAGCGCTCATCTCGGCCTCGGTGAGTTGCAACAGATCCTGCCCGTGGAGCCGGATCCGGCCCGAGACGATGTGTCCGCCGGGAGGTAGCAATCTCAGGAGGGACAGGGCCGTCATCGACTTACCGCATCCCGATTCACCGAGGAGAACGAAGGTTTCCCCCTGGTTGATACAGAAATCGACGCCATCGACAGCACGCACCGGGCTCGCTCCGGCACCGATCCAGGTGCGCAGGTCTGAAACTTCGAG
>JBIMKC010000041.1:5429-9266 GCA_043673925.1 Chromatiales bacterium
GCGTAACAGCTCACGAGATCACCGACAAACACCGGCTCATGGAACTCCACGGAGTTGACGGCGACCGTGGTGATCGCTCCGCGCGCGCGCCGGATGGCGGCGATGCTGCCCGCGATGTCGACCTGCGAGAGGATCCAGCCGCCGAAGATGTTGCCGGCGTAATTGGTATCCGCCGGCATGGGTACGATCCTCAAGGTCGGCACTTTCCCTGCCGGAAGGCTAACCGGATCGGAGAGAGCTATGCTTCCCGGCGTGTTTATCCCGGGCATGGGCGCTCAATAGATGACCAATAAGTTGAAGACGCTCGGTTTCAACTGGATTTCCTTGACCTTTAGCGTAGCCTCCGCCACACAGTTCGCATTCTCACTACCCTGTGTCCCTTCAGCCACCGCGGTGACCGCCAACGACGCTTTACATTGTTGCCCGGGCTGGAGTGAGATTAAGTGCTTCTTCGTTATTGAGGTGAATTCCCCAGAAGCAGGGTTAAGCTTGTTGCCTGCGGAATCTTGCGTCGCTTGGGCGATCGTTTTTGCTTTGCTATTAATGCGTAACTCAACCGTGATTTTCGCCTGGCCGCCGGTTGGGGCCACGTTAAGACGGCTGCGGTAATCGTAGACGCCCACGACATAGTAACGCCCCGGTTTCCTTGCCTTGGCTTCGAATTCGTGACCGAGCAGGGATGTCGCTTGCGCTCGCCCGGCCCCAGTGACGCTTGCCGAGACCTTGATCTGCCCGCTGGTCGCGTCTTCCTCGTGGGTGGCGCTGTTGGCAGAAGAGCTGCTGTCCGCGCTGCCCTCGGCAACGGTAAGCTTCGGGGGCCGAATGATCAAGGTTCTAGCATCCAATACCATGAGGGCGATGAACACAATAAACGATGCGGAAAAGAAAGCGAAAAGTAAGAAGAGTTCCATGCGCGATCTCCGGTTAATTATTTTTTAACAGCCCGAACCAAGCCATCGTGCCTCGCCGTCATCTGGATTCGTTAACCGCACTGTTCCGGTAACGGGTTGGCAAAAAGTCAAAGTATCATGTGCGGATGACTGTTCCAATGGATGGCGGCGCGGAGCGTGGACACGCGCCGACGCGAATTCCCTAAAGCCCATGGGTTTCGAGATTTAAGCCCGCGCACGAACCCAGTGACGCGGAGCTGGTGACGATCGCCGTGCTCGCCCGCTCCTTGACGAGATAGGTTTGCGCCACCCTTTGTAAATCCGCGACCGTGACTCGGAGCACTCGTTGCCGCAGGCGCCGCCGATACTCGGGCGAGCGTCCGAAAAGCCCGGCGGCAAAGGTTCGAATCGCCTCGCCGGCCGGCGAGCTCGGGCGATCGAGCGCACCGATGACTCCAAGGATCGCTTCTTCGAGTTTCTCGTAGCCGTGGCCGTCCCCGTGCAGCCATTCCAACGCGGCATCGAAAGCTTCCAAGGTTTCCATGACCCGCGGGTCACGATAGGAGAAAAACTTGAAGGCCCCGGTATCGCCGTCGTAGGCGGCGCCGGAACCGTAGGCTCCGCCTTGCTCGCGGATCGCCCGGTGCAAATAACCGTTGTGCAGGAAGCGGCCGAGCACGATCAAGGCCGCGGCGTCCTCGTGGTCGGCGGGGACGGTGGGATAGGCGCGCGCGCAGAAGTTTACCTCGGTGTTCGTGATCCAGGCCTCGTTCACGCAGGACGGCTCGATGCTTAACGAAAACGACTTCGCATCGTGAACCCGCGGTTGCAAGGCGGCCCACTGGGATGCGAGGTTTGCACCTACGCCGGCGAGGTGTTGGTCCTCGCCCACGACGAGTAGTTGCGGGGAGGCGCGGGTAAGGCGCTCATGGATGCGCTTCAGACCAGCTGCGAATTCTTCCAGTTTATCCTGGTTCTCGATCGCTTGGTCCAAGGCTTTTAGATCGCGCAGCCCCACGAGGCCATCCCAGCGGTGGGAAAGCGCCGCCGCCGGCCCGAATCCGGCGCAGGCCGCGGTCATCGCGAGCACGTGGCCCTGGTCGGTCACCGCCGATTCACGCGCGGCCCGGATTTGCGCGATGAGCTCTCGCAGCCGCGCCAGCTCGTCGAATCGGGCCTTATAAAAGGCATCGTGCAACAGCTGCGCGAGCGCTCCGTGGTTGCGGGCTAGGCAGTTCGATGAAAGCTGATAGTAGGCGAGGATCCGCTGCACGTTTTGGATCTCGGCGCGCAGCGCGCAATGTGCGGCAATACCCCCGCTAATCGCGGCTTGATGGGTCTGCGCCGCGAGGTAATCCTTATCACCGTAACCGAGCTCGGTCACGCAATTGCAATACAGGCTCAACAATCCAAGCTCGCCGGGCCCGAGCGCCGGGAGCTCCACCGTGATCTCTTCATACACGAGGCCGTTGGTGCCTTGGCGAAACCAGGTGACCGGAATATTGCCGAGGAGCGTGCGTTCGCTCGCGGGGACCTTAAAATCGGCGGGGATATCTTCGACACCGACTCTCGGCAGCAGGGCGGCGTCGGGCACTTGTTGCTGGCGGTCCTTTAATGCCGCCGCGTGCGCGATGATCCGGGTTTTCTCGGCAACGCTGAGCGACTGCTTGGTCGCCGCCAGCCGGGTCTTGAGCTGCGCGGCATGGCGCGCATTGAAGCCGGTATCCGGGACCATCGCCACCCGCACTCGATGCGGATTGTCTCTCAGCCACTCACGGGCCAGGCCCGGAATGAAGCCGGGTCGTTCGATCGCCACCCGCAGGTGCTCTAAGATGGGATCGATGGCGAGGGCGGCGATCGCATCCCCCCCATGCAAGGCCACCCCAAGGGACGCCGCCAGTAACTGTAGCCCGTACGGATAGCGCCCGCCGCGGATCTCGCGCTGCGCAAGCTCCATTTGATGGAGGACCGAGGCCGCGAGCTCGCGTTCAACACCTTTCTCGGCGACCTCTTGAATCACCTTCATCACCGTCTCCTCGACGGCCTCGGCGTGCTCGGGATCCGAACCCTCGACCCCGCACACGAACGTCGCCTCGCGATTGCCTGCGTCGAGCCCGCACAGCTCCGAGGGCGCCGTGGCCAGCGGGCACCTCTCCAGGGCGTGCCGTAAGGGTGAAGCGCTATGGTCGAGCAATACACCCGCCAGCAGCTGCGTCTCCATTGTATTTTTCAGGTCCGTGGTATTGTTAAGCAGCCAGCCGAGCACGATATGCGTCTTGCTCCGCGTGGGTTCCTCGCCATTGACCGGGTAGGGGATCGTGAGCGCGCGCGGCGCGCCGTAGCGCTGCTCGTCGTGGATCCCATTCGCCACGGTGCGGGCGGTAAAATGCTTTAAGGCCCACTCGTGGAAATGTGCCTGATGCTCGCGGACGTCAAAATCACCGTAGGTGCAGAAATAAGCGTTCGAGGGGTGATAAAAACGCGCGTGGAAATCCCGCAACTGCGGCCACGTCAACTCCGGGATCGCTTCGGGATCGCCGCCGCTATTGTAATGATAAGTAGTTGTCGGGAAGATCGCGGCGCTGAGCGCGTACCAGAGGCGAGTGGTAGGCGCGCTCAGGGCGCCTTTCATCTCGTTGTAAACGACGCCCTTATAAACTAAGTCGCTCGCCGGATCATCGGCGATCGCGAATTCCAAGCGGTGGCCCTCCTGGGCAAAGTCGAGCTCATCGAGAAGGGGAAAAAATACCGCGTCCAAATAAACCTGCAGCAGGTTGTCGAAGTCCTTTTTGTTCTGGGTGGCGAAGGGATACGCCGTCCAATCGCTGCTCGTGAAGGCGTTCATGAAGGTGTTGAGCGAACGCCGCGTCATCATGAAAAAAGGGTCCCGTACCGGGAAGCGCCGGCTGCCGCAGAGCGCGGTGTGCTCGAGGATGTGAGCCACGCC
>JBIMKC010000041.1:9366-16024 GCA_043673925.1 Chromatiales bacterium
TGTTCCAGAAACTTTTCGGCGTCCAAGGCCGCCATGCAGCCCGAGCCCGCCGAGGTTACCGCCTGACGATAGATCGGATCGCTCACATCCCCGGCGGCAAAGACACCGGGAATACTCGTCGTTGTGGCCGATCCGCGGCTGCCGCCGTTGACGCCAATATACCCGTTTTCCATCTCCAATTGTCCCTCGAACATGGCCGTGTTGGGCACATGCCCGATCGCAATGAAGACGCCGCGCAGCGCTAGCTGTTTCGTGCTTGCGTCGAGGGTGCTCTTGATCCTGAGCCCGTTAACGCCGGCCTCATCCCCGAGGATCTCCTCAACCGTATGGTTCCACAACACGCTGACGTTTCCGCTCTCGGTCTTTTCCATGAGACGCTTGCTCAGAATTTTCTCCGCGCGAAACCTGTCCCGGCGATGGATCACGGTGACCTGGGAAGCCAGGTTGGATAGATATAGCGCTTCTTCGACGGCGGTGTTACCGCCGCCGACGACGGCCACCGCTTGGCCCTTGAAGAAGAATCCGTCGCAGGTGGCGCAGGCCGACACCCCGCGGCCTCGGAAGGCTTGCTCCGAAGCCAAGCCAAGGTACTTGGCGGAGGCACCGGTGGCGATGATGAGCGCATCGCAGGTGTAGGTTGCGCCATCGCCCGCTAACTTAAAGGGCCGCTGCCCGAGATCCGCCGTGACGATATGGTCGAAGATGATCTCGGTAGCGAAGCGCGCCGCATGCTTGCGCATACGCTCCATGAGATCCGGTCCCTGGAGCCCGTGTTCATCGCCGGGCCAGTTGTCGACGTCGGTGGTGGTCGTCAACTGCCCTCCCGGCTCGAGGCCGGCGACGATCACGGGGTCGAGCGCGGCGCGCGCCGCGTAGATCGCGGCGGAATAACCCGCCGGCCCGGAGCCCAGGATCAATAGACGGCTGTGTCTGGTCATTAAATTCACTACTACCCCGCAGGCGATATATTCTGATTTTCTCCCCGGGAGGATCCGGCGCGGGCGCATAGTGTACACGGCGCCTGTCCTTAGCTCCTAAACCGCCGACGGTGGGCGTCTGTTTATGTATCCGAACCCTTTGGCGTCCGCGGCTCAGCGGCCGCCTCGCCGCGCTTGAACAAGGGCAACAGGACCAGGCCAAGCTCGAAAAGTAACCACAACGGTACGGCCAGCAAGGTCTGGGAGATGACATCCGGAGGGGTCAGCACCATCCCCACCACGAAGGCGCCGACGATGATGTAGGGGCGCTTAGCGCTCAGATCTTCCTTGGTCGCAAAGCCCGTATGCACCAGGAGCACCGTGGCCAGCGGGACTTGAAACGCGGCCCCGAACGCAAAGAACAGGGTCAAGACAAAGTCCAGATAGCGCCCGATGTCGGTCATGATCAAGACCCCCTCTGGGGCCGAGCCGGAGAAAAAGGCGAACATCACCGGAAAGACCACGAAATAGGCGAACGCGATGCCGAAATAGAACAGCACCGAGCTGGAGACTATGAGCGGCAGGACCAGCCGCCGTTCATGGCGATAGAGACCCGGCGCCACGAAGGCCCATACCTGGTGCAGGACATACGGCATCCCCACGAAAGCGGAGACCACGAGGGTAAGCTTAAACGGCGCGAAGAAGGGAGAGGCCACCTCGGTCGCGATCATTGCCGACCCTTGTGGCAGTTGGCCTATCAGCGGAAGCGCCAGCAAGTGGTAGAGATCAGCGGCGAAATAGCAGAGGGAGAGGAAAATCAACAACACCGCGACGAGCGCGCGCAGGAGCCGGGTTCGCAATTCAACCAGATGCGATAGGAAGGGCTGTTCCTCCGCCTCCTCCGGAGCGTCAGGGGGCGTTGTCGCCATTTTCCTGGCGGCCTGGCTCCGTGGGCGCTCGCGGCGCCGCTGCCGGGCTGGATGGTGTGGCGAGATCCTGGGGCGCGGCCCGGCTGGTCTTGGATGGGTAGCTTGCGCCGAGTTGTTTGAGGTCTTCCAGCTCCAGCTCTCTTTTTACCTCTTCCTTGACCGTCGCCAGGGTCCGTCTCGCCTTCGCGAGCCACAATCCGGCCGTGCGCGCGGCGCGCGGAAGCTTCTCGGGTCCGAGCACGATCAGCGCCACGACCCCGACCAGGCAGAGCTCCCAAAACCCGATGTCGAACATAAGGCTAGGGCCGGTCGTTGCGTTTCTCGGCCGGGCCGGCGTCTGGATCGGAGCCGCTCGGGGGCGCGTCGGCGGCCTCCTCGCTCTCGGCGGTGGCTTTCCTGAAGCTCTTGATGGCGGCCCCGAGATCCGTGCCGATGTTGCGTAGTTTTTTGGTGCCGAACAGCAGCGCCACGATCGCTAATACGACCAGTAGTTCCGTAACGCCTATACCCATGGTGCGAATCTCCTCTAAGATGAGCGATTAAGACCTCCGCGGCCGGACGTGCATGCGTGTGCCGACTTTACCCCCGCTTCGTCCGGCTTTCCTTTTCGTCGATGCCCGACTGTCCGAAACGCCGCTCAAGCTCGGCCAGCACCTCGCCCGGCCCGCTGCCGGCTGCCGCCAACATGACCAGGCTATGAAACCAGAGGTCCGCGGTCTCATGGATAAGCTGACGGCGATCGCCGCTTTTAGCCGCGAGTATGGTTTCGATGGTTTCCTCACCGAGCTTTTTCAAGATCGCGTCTAGGCCCTGTGCGTAGAGGCTCGCGACGTAGGACGCGCTCTGCGGGGCGCCCTTGCGCGCCTCGATCACGGCGGCGAGCCGGTCCAGGACAGTGCTCATGATTCCTGCCGCATCTTATCGCCGATCAAGCGCCCGCCGCACGCTGTTATCCCGAGCCGTAAATCCGTGCCGGGTCCTTGATGATCTCGCCATCGGCAATCCAGTGATCACGCTCAAGGCGCTCGAAGAAACAACTGTGCCTACCGGTGTGACAGGCGATGCCGCCCGCTTGTTCCACGATCAGGAGCACGGCGTCGCGGTCACAGTCCAGACGGATCTCGACCACATGCTGGGTGTGGCCGGATTGCTCGCCCTTGCGCCAAAGCGCCTTCCGGGAGCGCGACCAGTAGAAGGCCTGCTTCGTCTCGGCGGTCAGACGCAGCGCCTCGCGATTCGTCCATGCCAGCATAAGGACCTTGCCCGAGCCCGATTCCTGCGTCACCACGGGCGCCAGTCCGTCTTCACTCCAGGCGACGCGATCCAGCCACTTTGTCGAATGCGACGTGATCTCGCTTTGCATGGTGCTCACGATAGCTTAAAGGCGGACCTCGATGCCAGCCTCGCGCATCCGTTCCTTCGCGGCGCGCACCGTGTACAAACCGAAATGGAAAATACTGGCGGCGAGCAGCGCGTCGGCCTTTCCGACACAGACGCCGTCCACCAGGTGATCGAGGTTGCCCACGCCCCCCGAGGCGATGACCGGGATCCGCACCGCATCGGCGATCGCGCGTGTCAGGCTGAGATCGAATCCGTCGCGGGTGCCGTCGCGGTCCATGCTGGTCAGCAAGAGTTCCCCGGCGCCGAGTTGTTCCATCTTGGCGGCCCATGCGCGGGCGTCGATCCCGGTGCCATTTCTTCCGCCGTGGGTGTAAACCTCCCACCGGGGCGAGCCCTGGTTCGCGGCAGGCGCCGCCCGGGCGTCGATGGCCACCACGATGCACTGGGAACCGAAGCGGTCCGAAGCGTGGCGCACCAATTCCGGATCGTGCACGGCCGCGGTATTGATGCTGACCTTGTCGGCGCCTGCGTTCAATAGCCGGCGTATATCTTCGACGCTTCGGATCCCGCCGCCGACGGTCAGCGGAATAAATACCTGGGCGGCGACGGCCTCGACGACGTGCGCCAGCGTGTCGCGCGCGTCGCGGCTGGCCGTGATGTCTAAAAACGCCAGCTCGTCAGCGCCTTGCTCATCATAGCGGCGTGCAATTTCCACCGGATCGCCGGCGTCGCGGATATCGACGAATTTCACCCCCTTGACCACCCGGCCGGCGTCCACGTCCAGGCAGGGAATAATGCGTTTAGCGAGCCCCATCATCCGCAATCCGTGCGCCGTCGGCGAGCCGCTGGGCCTCGTTAAAATCGAGGGTCCCCTCGTAGATCGCCCGGCCGGTGATGGCCCCCTCGATGCCTTCGTGCGCGACTTCGCATAGGCCGCGTATGTCTTCCAGATTGCGGATCCCACCCGAGGCGATGACGGGCACGGTGATCCCGCGCGCCAAGGCCACGGTGGCCTGGACATTGACGCCGTTCATCATCCCATCGCGGCTGATGTCGGTGTAGACGATGGCGGTAACGCCTTCCTGCTCGAAACGCTGGGCGAGATCGGCCGCGGTGTGATGCGAAAGCTTCGACCAACCCTCGAGCGCGAGCTTGCCGTCGCGGACATCCAGCCCGACCATGACATGCCCCGGGAATTCGATGCACATGTCCGAGACGAAATGCGGTGTCGTCACTGCCTTGGTGCCGATGATGACGTATCGCACTCCGGCGTCGAGATAGGATTGAATCGTGTCTTCGTCGCGGATCCCGCCTCCCACTTGGACCGGCACGTCCGGGAGACTTTGGCAAATGCCGCGGATCACAGCGGCGTTGACAGGTTTACCGACCATCGCCCCATTCAGGTCGACGACGTGGAGCCGGCGCGCTCCCGCCGCGACCCAATGCCTGGCCATGGCCAGCGGGTCTTCCGAATACAGGGTGTCTTGGTCCATACGGCCTTGCCGCAATCGCACGCACTTACCGTCCTTGAGGTCAATCGCGGGAATCAGCAACATCGGGATGAGCCAACCGAGGCGAGAGGTCCGTTTCGAGGCTAGTCGCGAGTCATACAGGGCAGAACGATTGTCTCCAATAATAGTAGCACAAGCAGTTCGATATGCGAGTCCCGCGTTGATCCGGGCGCACGGCTTAATTCGGTGTGCGTATAATAGCCGGGGGTCCATTGCAAGCGCTGCTTTTGGGGTTTTTGAATGAAAATCCACGCTCGGTCAACTCGGACTGGCCGCTTCCGGGTGATCATCGTTCTCTGGGTCTTTGCCGGTTCCGGTTACGCGCAGGTAGAGGTGAAAGCCATCGCCGACGCGGATTTGCAGGCCATCAAAGAGTCCTACCAAAAGGGTGACTATGCGAGAGTGGTGCGGGATCTGACGCCGCTTGCCGAGCGCGGTGATATAGAGGCGCAGTACCAGCTGGCTCTCATGTACGCTAATGGGCGCGGGGTCCCTCGCGACCAGACCAAAGCGGCGAAGTGGTTTGAAAAAGCCACCGCCGTGCTCGATCCGGGCGCACAGTTTAACCTCGGCATCATGTATTTCGGGGGCCAGGGCGTACCCAGAGATTACGAGCAAGCCGCGCATTGGTTCAAGAGGGCCGGTGAGCGAGGTGATGCCGAGGCCCTCTTTAATCTTGGCCTGATGTACGACGACGGTAAGGGGGTGCGTCGAGACGTGACGGAAGCGGTCCTATGGTATAAGCGGGCCGCAGAACTTGGCCTCAAGCAAGCCCAACTCATGTTGGCCGGGATGTACCGCGATGGGGCGGGCGTATCCAAGGACGAAACTCTCGCCTATTTATGGTATGCCATGGCCGCCGCACAGGACGATAAGGATGCCGCGGCCGAGCGCGATCGGCTCGCCAAGCGATTGACCCCTGCCCAGTATCAAGAAGCCATCCAGATGCTGCACGAGTTGCAGGTTCAGGGTCATGTGCGTGGCGGATAAGCGACGGTTCAGCGACCATCGAAGACATGCAAGAATTCATTATCAGCCACGAAGCCGCGATCCGCCTGTCGTTTTTCGCCGGCGTGTTCGCGATCATGTCCCTGTGGGAATTCAAGGCGCCTAAGCGTGCGCTCGCGCTAGCGCGAGCGGGGCGGTGGAGCGGCAATCTCGCCGTCACTGCCCTGAATACCGTTCTGTTGCGATTGGTTTTCCCGGGGGCGGCGGTCGGCATGGCGCTTTTCGCGCAGCGGCAAGGCTGGGGAGTACTCAATTACATCGAATGCCCGGAAGCGCTCGCGTTCGTAGTCTCCGTGATCGTGCTTGATTTCGCCATCTATCTCCAACACGTCATGTTTCATGCGTTGCCCCTATTGTGGCGGTTGCATCGGGTCCATCACGCGGACCTCGACTTCGACGTGAGTACCGGGACGCGCTTTCATCCCCTCGAGATCCTATTATCGATGGTGATCAAATACGCGGTGATCGTGGTACTCGGGCCGTCTGCTGCGGCGGTGCTCGCCTTCGAGGTCCTACTCAATGCCACCTCGATGTTTAATCACAGCAATGTGCGCATGCCGGAACGTATCGATCACTGCTTACGTTGGCTGGTGGTGACGCCCGACATGCACCGGGTGCATCATTCGATTGAAGAGGACGAGACCAATTCCAACTTCGGTTTCAACCTCCCTTGGTGGGATCGCCTGTTCGGGACTTACCGCCATGCGCCGAGGAGGGGCCATATTGAGATGATCCTCGGTATCCAGACATTTCGCGATCCCCTGAAGGTGGATCGGCTCGGGGGCATGCTAACTCTGCCGTTCATCGGGAAGATCAGCGGCTAGGCGATAAAACGCGGACTCGGGGTCGAAAACAATCTTCCGCGCGTTAGCCGGTCATATAGGTCAGTCCCTAAGCGTTAGAGCACATTTTAGACCGCCGTCGAGCGATAGCATCTGAATGGGATACGAGC
>JBIMKC010000042.1:0-7472 GCA_043673925.1 Chromatiales bacterium
AAGGGAACGCGCCATCTTTTCTTTGGACCAGCCTCGGTAGGCTCTGTGAAGCTAGAGAAGCTCACTGAAGGATCTGGGGCAACGGTAAGGACAATAGCCGAGAAAATTTACGAGTCGGGGGGTACAATCCCAATCTGCGGCTCCGTCCGATGGTTCTCCCAGTACCACAGGGTCACCCGGTTGACCCTGAGAACTTCGGCCACCTGTCTTTGTGTTAAACCAAGCTCGTGTCGTCTCGCACCGATGTGATCGCCAAGGTTCTGCAATCCTGTCGGGGCCTTCCGCTTGTCAGGTATCTCTGCCTCCAATACGACCGATGGCAGAAAGTTCCCGAACCATGGACGGTTCGGGCACGAAGCGGTGCTTATACAATATAAAGAAACAGAAGTACGAGTGCGCTTATCATCACCGGCTCGGAGTTGTAACCGTACGCGTCCCGGATGATGAGGAAAACCGTTCCATCTAAGATCCCCTGCTCTTAACGGCCAGTTTGAGGCTAACTTGTTGAATTTATGGTGGGCCCGGTAGGACTCGAACCTACGACCAAGGGATTATGAGTCCCCTGCTCTAACCGACTGAGCTACAGGCCCGCGGCCATCATCCGTTAATCGAGGAAGGTACGAAGTTGTTCCGAACGGGAAGGATGGCGCAGTTTCCGCAACGCTTTGGCTTCAATTTGTCTAATCCGTTCCCGTGTGACGTCAAATTGCTTACCTACTTCTTCTAAGGTGTGATCGGTGTTCATGTCGATTCCGAAGCGCATCTGTAATACCTTGGTTTCACGCGGAGTTAATCCTGCCAATACCTCCCGCGTCGTCCGGCACAGGCCCTCGAAGGTAGCGAGGTCCACCGGCATCAGGGTGTTTTGGTCTTCAATGAAATCCCCTAAATGCGAGTCTTCGTCGTCACCGATGGGGGTTTCCATAGAGATCGGTTCCTTAGCGATTTTTAATACCTTGCGGATCTTTTCCTCGGGCATTTCCATGCGCTTTGCGAGCTCTTCGGGGGTCGGCTCCCGGCCCATTTCCTGGACGATTTGGCGCGAGACTCGGTTGAGCTTGTTGATCGTTTCAATCATATGCACGGGAATTCGAATCGTTCTAGCCTGGTCGGCGATCGAGCGAGTGATCGCTTGCCGTATCCACCAGGTGGCGTAGGTGGAAAATTTGTAACCCCGGCGGTATTCGAATTTATCCACCGCCTTCATCAGACCAATGTTCCCTTCCTGAATCAGATCCAGGAACAACAACCCGCGGTTGGTGTACTTCTTCGCAATCGAGATGACCAGCCGCAGGTTTGCTTCAACCATCTCCTTCTTTGCACGACGTGCTTTTGCCTCCCCAATCGACATACGGCGGTTAATGTCCTTAATTTCAACAATCGTCAGTCCTGTGTTTCTTTCAATCGCAGCGAGCTTCTTTTGCGCATGGACGATTTCATCATCGTGTGCCCTGATGGCGGCCGCCCACGGTTTACGCGAACGCGCTAAGGACTTCGTCCATTGGAGATTGGTCTCGTTGTTCTGCAACGAGCTGATTGCGTCTTTGCGTGGCATATTCGCACGCTGCGTGCAAATCTCCATGATTTCCCGTTCCAGCACGCGGATGTTCTCGACGATTTGCCGAACTTCGCTCGTGAGCTTATCGACAAGCTTGGGTACAAACCGAAACTCGAGGATGTACACGCTAAGTCCGTCTCGCAGCTTTTTGGTCTTGGGATCATTGCGCCCGTTTCTCCTTACCGCGCTGAGGATCTTTTGCTGCATTTTTTTAAGGGCGACAAACCTCTCTTTGACATCCTCGGGATTCAAAGCGAAACTCAATGGGTCCGCCTCGTCGTCCTGTTCTCGTTCCTCGGCCTCCTCATCCTCGTCTTTTAGGGGGCGAACGTTCGCCGGTGCGATCGGTGGCTTCAATTCGCCGGCCTTTAGCTCCGCTCCGGAAGAGAAACCGTTGAGCACCTCGCTTAGTTTCGACTCGCCGGCCTCTACCTGGCCGTATTCAGTCAGCAGTTTTTCGACGATGTAAGGGAAGTCAGCGAGCGCCGAGAGTGCTTGATTGAGCCCTTCTTCGATCCGCTTTGCGATCGCGATTTCACCCTCGCGCGTGAGCAGATCAACCGTGCCCATCTCGCGCATATACATGCGAACCGGATCGGTGGTGCGGCCAAACTCGTCGTCGACAGGCACAAAGGCGGCCGCGGCGTCTTCCGCGACATCCTCATCGGCGGCGATCGCTGTATCGGCTAACAGCAGGGATTCGATATCGGGCGCCGTTTCATGGACCTCGATTCCCATGTCCGTGATCATGCCGATGATGTCCTCGATTTGCTCGGGATCGACGATGCCCTCCGGGAGGTGGTCATTGACCTCGTGATAGGTCAGAAAACCTTGCTCCTTCCCTTTTGCGATGAGTTGTTTAATCTGCGAGCGTTCGTCGCCTGAGTCAATATCTTCGGGAGTATCCATATTTAAAGTATAAACTGTTCAATGCGTTAAAAGATTAATTGAAAGTATAGTAAAGCAATTGTCAATCTGCCAGGACGCTATGATCAGAAATACCGTTAATTCGGCGCCAAAACGCGCGTATTTTATCTCACTCGTTAATGGTATCGCTAGCGCTCGTGGCTGCTTTGCTGTTTATGGCGAGTGCTGCGCGCAGTTCCGCTTTTGCTCGCTGCGTAAGCGCGCCCGGATTGGATGTCAGCAACCGAACCCGCCGCTGCTTGTTGGCAAGAGCCCGTAAGCGCTCCATGGCCCCCGCGAATTCCGCTTCCAAGCCCTCATTTGATACCAGCGGGTCCTCGGCCGCCAGCCGATTCAATAAGGTGCTTTCCTCGGCGCCGCGCCACCGCTCAAGAAGGGCGCCGCAATGGATTCCGGGATGATCTTGGATCAAACGAGCCAACTCCAAAAATATCCCGATGTGGGGAAGTTCCACCGGCGTAAGATCCAGCGTCAGGTCGACCCGCATGGCTAATTCCGGCCGCCGCAGCATGATTGCAATCGCAGATTGAATTATGGATGGCGCTGGGCGGCGAGTGGGGACGACGACTTTCTCGGCCGGACGCGCCGTTCGGGCCAGAGCCGCTATTTCGTCCGCATCCAGCGTTGAAAGTTCCCCTAATCGGTGTCGCAAAAGCTGTTGTAATGCGCCGGGCGGCAGCAGGTTTATGTATGGGTTTGCCAGCGCGACCAGCCGGGCGTTACCTTCAGGCGTATTCAGGTTGACCCTTTTTAATAGGGTTGCGAAGAGGAATTCCGAGAGCGCTGTCACCTTGTCCGCGGTTTCGAATATTGCGGCGCCCGCCTTACGCACCCAACTGTCGGGATCTTCGCCCGCCAGCAAAAAAAGAAAGCCCACCGTTCGCCCATCCTTCATCTGCGGCAGGATCACGTTAAGCGAGCGCCAAGCGGCGCGCTCTCCGGCCTCATCGCCATCGAAGCATAGAATGACCTCAGGAACCGCGCGAAACAAGCGGGTGACGTGATCTCGGGTTAGGGCGGTGCCGAGGGTCGCGACCGCATGGTTGATCCCGAACTGCGCCAGGGCGATCGCGTCCATATAACCTTCGACGACCAAAAGGCGCTGCGGATCCGCGCCGACTCTTAAAGCCCGGTGCAATCCGTACAGCTCGGCCCCTTTGTGGAAAACGGGAGTCTCGGGCGAGTTGAGGTACTTGGGCTCGCCGCCGTCCAGGCCACGTCCGCCAAACCCGACGATCCTGCCCCGCGTGTCTCGGATCGGGAACATGATCCGGTCGCGAAAACGGTCGTAATAGCGACCGTCCGGTTTCGCGATCACAAGCCCCGCCAGGCTAAGCGTACGCAGGGCTTGCGGGGAAGTTCCCAAGGCCCGCTGCAGCTGATCCCAATCAGGTGGGGCATAACCCAGATCGAAATCGGCGGCGACACGGCCGGTTAAACCCCGCTGCTTGAGGTATGCGACGGCCCGGTTTGCGGCGGGACGTTGGCGCAACTGCGCCGCGTAGTGCTTGGCTGCCTGCGCCAAGATATCGTACAGGTCGGCGCTTGGGGCTCGGGGCGCGCCAGGATCGGTGCTGGGGAGTGGCATGCCGGCGCGATCGGCGAGCTCAGATACCGCCTCGACGAAGTTCAGCCGTAGATAATTCATTAAAAAGTTGATGGCGGAGCCACCTGCGCCGCACCCGAAACAGTAATAAAACTGTTTCTCGCGGTTGACGCTGAACGAGGGGGTTTTCTCGTTGTGGAAAGGGCAAAGCGCCACATAATTGCGCCCGACCTTGCGCAAGCTGAGGAATTCTTCGATCACCTCGACGACGTCCGTCTTGGACAACAGCTCGTCGATGACCGGCTGTGAAATGCGGTGGGTCATGCCTATGCCTTACTCTTTCGAGTATAGACGGGGCAAGCTACAATGCCAGTCTGTCGCGGTACCAGTTCGGGCCGCTCGGATTCAGCCGCCCAGGCGGTGTTTATGCGCCTGGCTAACCTGTGCCATGTCCGGGCGTCCTTGCACGCACTCCTTAAGCGCGAGCGGCATCCGTGTATGAGTTTCGATGGAAACGCCGGACAATGGGTTTGCCCCGCTGCCCGAATGCGGAGGGTGTAAGGCGGGCCTGGGTGCGGGCGAGTTTCTTTTGCCAGCGCTTGACGGCCGCGGCTGCCTTACGCTTCCGCACCTGGGTCGGTTTCTCGTAAAATTCGCGCCGGTGCACCTCGGCCAGGACGCCCGCCTTTTCACAGGTGCGTTTGAAGCGCCGCAAGGCGATGTCGAAGGGTTCGTTGTCTCTCACTCTTACTGACGGCATTGAGAATCGGATCCTTGTTAAGAATTACAATAGCGCATAGTGTAATCGACTCCGTTCCGTTGGCAAAGTACGTACCGTAGCTAAAAAGCAGTCCATGCGCGTGCTGGGAATAGAAACCTCGTGTGATGAGACCGGGATCGCGATCTACGATTCCGAGCGCGGGCTATTGGCGCATGTGTTACGCACCCAGGCCCCCCTTCATGCCGACTACGGGGGCGTGGTGCCCGAGCTGGCCTCGCGCGATCATGTTCGCCACATTATCCCGTTGATCCGATCGGCACTCTGGAACGCGGGCTGCGAGGCGCGGGATCTCGCGGGTGTCAGCTATACCGCGGGGCCGGGTCTCATCGGCGCGCTTCTCGCCGGGGCCGCCGTGGCGCGCAGCCTGGCCTGGGCGCTCGGGATCCCATGCTTAGGGGTCCATCATATGGAAGGCCATCTGCTCGCCCCGATGTTGGAGCCCACCCCGCCCGAACCGCCCTTGCTCGCGCTCCTCGTTTCCGGCGGACACACCCAGCTCGTGGACATGGCGCGGGTCGGGAGTTACCGGATCCTCGGCGAGTCCGTGGACGATGCCGCCGGCGAGGCCTTCGACAAGACGGCGAAGCTGCTCGGCCTCGGTTACCCGGGCGGTCCCGCGCTCGAGCGTCTTGCGGAGCAGGGCGAAGCCGGCCGATTCGTGTTTCCCCGTCCCATGACTAACCGGCCCGGCCTGAACTTTAGTTTCAGTGGCTTGAAGACGTTTACGCTCCAAACCCTGCGGACAACACGCGACGATCAAAAGACGCGTGCGGATATCGCGCGCGCTTTCGCCGATGCGGTGGTCGACACGCTGGTGATCAAGTGCCGGCGCGCGCTCAAGGCGACCGGCTACCGGCGGCTTGTGGCAGCGGGCGGCGTGAGCGCCAACCGCGCTTTACGCGCTCGCTTGCGCGAGCTTAGCGGTGAGGGGATTCAGGTCTACTATCCACGGCCCGAGTTCTGCACCGACAACGGCGCGATGATTGCCTATGCGGGATGGGTGCGCCTGCGCGCCGGCCACCGCGACGGCCTCGAGTTCCCGGTCCGGCCGCGCTGGCCGCTCGGCGAGCTGCCTCCGGTTTAGATCGGCGCTATTCCGCCCGTGCGGCCGCCTCTGTGGCACCGATTTTCGATTCGGTCCCCGCGAGCAACTTGCGCAGGTTTCCCCGGTGCCGCCAGAAGATCAGCGCCACCATCAACACGACGACCGCGGCATGCATCCAGGTGCGGTCAAGCAGAAAAACCATGAACGGCGCGCATGCGCTAGCGCCCAAGGCGGCCAGCGACGAATAGCGAAATAGGCCCGCTAAGGCCAGCCATACCAGCATGAAGCCGATCCCGGCCGGCCAAGCAAGGCCATAGAGCACGCCGATGAAGGTTGCGACCCCCTTGCCCCCGTGGAAGCCAAAGAATACCGGATACAGATGGCCCGAGAACGTCGCGAGGCCCATCAAGGCGAGACCCAGATCGGACACGCCCAATGCGCGCCCGACGAGCAGCGGCAACAAACCCTTGAGCAGATCCCCCGCCAAGGTAATAACCGCCGCCGGCTTGCCGGCAACCCTCAAGACGTTGGTCGCGCCTGGGTTGCCCGAGCCCTGCGCGCGCGGATCGGGGAATCCGCCCGTCCGGCAGACGACGATGGCCGAGGAAATCGATCCCAAAAGATAACTGAAGACAATCAGGGCGAGCTCGAGCAGCATGGCGCTATTGAAGTCGCTTGGCCTTGACAGGTCAAGCAAGCATCGGGTTTAGTGTTCTATCATCGGACCGGAAAAGAAATGTGAAAACCGCACAGGTAGCGTGGCCAGCCGCATACCATTGAACGGCGTATGGATATCATTTACATAAACGATCTGCGCATCGAAGCCGTGATCGGGGTCTATGCCTGGGAGCGGCAGCTCAAGCAAGTGGTCATCTTCGACCTCGAGCTCGGCACCGATATCCGCAAAGCGGCGCTCACCGATTCGGTGGTCGACACGCTGAATTATAAAGATGTCGCCAAACGGGTGTTGGCCTTCGTCACAGACAGCCGCTACCAGTTGGTTGAGTCGCTTGCCGAGGCCGTCGCCGAGCTCATCATCAAGGAGTTCGATATCCCCTGGCTCCGCTTGCGGCTGAACAAGCAGGGCGCCGTGCGCGGTGTGCGCGACGTCGGGGTCATCATCGAACGCGGCCGCCGGGAGGAAGCTTGGCACGGGTCTATGTAAGCATTGGCAGCAATGTGAGGCGCCGGGACAACATTCGCAGCGCCATCGCATCACTGCGCGGCCAGTTTGGGGATTTGATGCTGTCGCCCGTCTACGAGAGCGCCGCCATCGGCTTTCCCGGAGATCATTTCTATAATCTTGTCGTGGGCCTCAGTACCGATTTAGATCCGCACGGACTGCGGACGCGCCTAGCCGCGATCGAGTCTCAGCATGGTCGCACACCCGCTACGCCGCGCTACGCGCCCCGGCCGCTCGACCTCGACATCTTGCTTTATGATGACCTCGTGATTCGAGACAATGGCTTGGACCTGCCGCGTAAGGACATCACCCGTTATGCCTTCGTGTTGCGGCCCTTGGCCGACATCGCGGGCGAGGTCATGCACCCGCTCGAGGGCCGGCGGATCCGGGAGCTTTGGGCGGAGTTTGATAAGAGTGGACAAGCGCTTGCGC
>JBIMKC010000042.1:7572-15209 GCA_043673925.1 Chromatiales bacterium
GCGCTGGTTCCTAGATGGCGAATTGCCGGATTTTCAGCGTCACTACGAATAGCTTGAGTCAACATATATATCGCCTGCGGGGTATGTACCCGGCAGGCGACCAAAGGGGAGAGTTGCACTACTCGTCTTTGGAATGCCAAAGTGGCTGCCGCAAGCAGCGGGGTATCAGTGAACAAAACCTCGCGCGCCGATTTCGGCGCGTAACGACGTGCTCCCGATCCACGGCGCCTCCGGCCCCGGATCACTTCCGTCTAGCCCCGAGGCCGCGGCCCACAGCGTGCGGCTGATCGAGGCGATACGCGAGGAATTGGCCGTATCCGGTGGGAGCATGAGCTTCGCGCGCTATATGGAGCTCGCGCTCTACGCCCCCGGTCTCGGGTACTACAGCGCCGGGAGCGTGAAACTCGGATCGAGCGGCGATTTCGTCACCGCCCCGGAACTCTCCCCACTGTTCGGGCGTTGCCTCGCTCGGCAATGCCGCGAGGTCCTCGCGCGGCTCGGGGGCGGTGCCATCTGCGAGCTCGGCGCGGGCACGGGCCGGCTCGCCGTCGAGATCCTGACCGAGCTCGAACGCCTGGGTAGCTTGCCGGAAGCTTACTTTATTCTCGAGATCAGCGCGGATCTGCGCGCGCGCCAACAGGAATGGATAGAAAGCGTCATGCCACATTTGGCCTCAAGGGTCGCATGGCTAGAGCGGCCGCCCAGCGAACCTTGGCGCGGGATCATGATCGCTAACGAGGTGCTCGACGCGCTGCCCGTGCACCGCTTTCGCGTCGCGGGTGGGAATGTTTACGAACAACACGTGGGGTGGCAGGGCGATGGCTTCACCTGGGGCGAGGAGGTCTCCGCCGAACCGCGCCTCCGAGCACAGATCGAGGCGATCCAAAGCGCATTGGGCTCCCCGCTCCCGGAGGGCTATGTCTCCGAGGTCAATCTCGCCTTAACGCCGTGGTTAGGGACAGTGACGGAATTTCTAAGCCGTGGAATCTGCCTCTGCATCGATTATGGTTACACGCGCCGCGAGTACTACCTGCCCGAACGCCTCGAGGGCACGCTGATCTGCCACCACCGCCATCGGGTCCACGCCGATCCGCTGATCCTCACCGGACTCCAGGATATCAGTAGCTTTGTCGATTTCACGGCCCTGGCTGAATCCGCGGAAACTTGCGGGCTCGCGGTTTTGGGCTACACTACCCAGGCCCATTTCCTGATCGGTTGTGGTCTTGAAGAAGCGCTTAAGTCGCTGCAAGCGGCCGACCCGCGGAGAGACTGGAATCATATTCAGGAAGCGAAACAACTCACCCTGCCAGCGGAGATGGGAGAACGGTTCAAGGTGATGGCCGTAGGAAGGGCATGGGATGGACCGCTTACAGGTTTCAAGACCTACGATCAGCGGTATCGTTTGTAGAGCCAGCGCCGCAAAGCTCAACTCCTTGACCTCGTCTTTCCCCAATCCATGAAACTTAAGTTACCGCAGGACGACGCCGACCTCGCCCGATCCCTATCCGCCGCGGTTCGTGTAGGCGATGACTTGTGGGTCGGGAGCGACGAAGGCACAAAAGCGATGTGTTTGCGTCGTGACAAAGGCGACAGGAGCAAGCCGCCGTTTCGCAGAGTCGACGAGATCGATCTCGTGCAGGAACTGGATCTGCCCGGCAAAACAGTGGACGAGATGGGTGGTCTGCCCGAGGTGGACCTCGAAGGGATGGACTGGGATGCACAGGGCGGCTACCTTTGGATGGTCGGTTCGCACAGCCTGAAGCGAACAGCGGCGAAGTTTGCCACCAAGAAGGGCAGCCCGATCGATGACGCGGAGAACCTCGCCCGGCTCTCGGTGATTTCAACCGATGGGAACCGTTTTCTGCTGGGGCGTCTTCCATTGAAGGTGGACGCAAAGGAGCAGTCCACAGTCGTCCAGCGGGGAGCCTATGCGCCGGATCATTTCGGCGCACGCCTGGCAGGCACGGAGCGCACCAGCGAGCTACTCGATGCATTGCGCGATGATCCGATTCTCAAGCAGTTTCTCATTGCGGGACATGAACTACCGGGGAAGGACAATGGCGTGGACATCGAGGGGCTCGCTTGGGACGCAAAGGAGAAGCGGCTGATCGTCGGTTTGCGCGGCCCGGTATTGAGCGGAATGGCCATGCTGCTGGAGCTGAAGGTCACCGAGGAATTTGCGGGCGCTAATGGCGTCGGCCGGCTGCGGCTCCAGCGGATCGGGGCACATGGTCGGCCTTTCCGGCGGCATTTCCTCGATCTGGATGGGCTCTCAGTTCGCGATCTTTGTTTTCGCGGCAACGATTTGCTGGTGCTCGCGGGGCCAACTATGCCGATTGACTGGCCGGTGACGATCTACCGCTGGAAAAAGGCCCGCAGCGGCATGGACGGGCGGCAACGTTTTGTCTGGCAGGAAAGCGGCGAGCTCGGCTTGTGGGTGCGGGCGAAACTTAAGGATGCCGAGCGCAAACACGATCGCCCGGAAGCCCTCACGCTGTGGAAGAAGGACCAGGCGCTGGTGGTCTGCGATGCGCTTTCGGGGAAGCGCTTCGACAAACCGGCGACGGTGAAGGTCGACAAGGTCGTGCTCCCGAAAGCGACTTAACTGCGGAAATGAGCGCCGCGAAGTCAGCCATACCCGAAGGGGTTCTGCGCGTGTTTCCGGCGCCGTAACATGCTCGCGCAAATCCCTATCATGGTCACGACGTCCCCTATCCGTGCGGTCCAACTCGCGCGTCGCGGGATTCACAAAACTTTACATCAGAGCAAAACGGCGGCAATGATAGCTCGCTAAGCTGACTACCATGAATCGCGCTGGTGCGGTTCTTTAACCTGAGGAGATAGCCATGAGCTTAGAGAAACACGGACTCGAACATCTAGAGCAACGTTACGGCAACTGCAAGTTCACGCGCCGCACACGCTTCGGCATTGGTGTGGTGGCGCTCGTCGGCATCGGACTCATCGCAGGGATGCTGATCGGGACGAGCATGAGTGTCTCGGCCCATCCCGACCTTGGCGGCTGGGGCCGGTACGGGGGCGCCGTGACGATCGAGGACATGCGGGAGCGTGCCGGAGACAAGGTAGCGTGGCTCGCCGGTTTCCTCGACGCGAGCGTCGAGCAGCGACAGCAGATCCAGGCAGCGGTCAACAATCTGGTGGAGCAGCTTTATCCGCTGATGCAGCAGCACCGCGACAGCCATCAGGCGCTGATCGCCGAGCTGACGAAGCCGAAGCTGAACCGCCAGGCGTTCGAAGACCTGCGCAAGACGGAACTCACGCACATCGAAACCGCTTCTAGCCGGCTCGTGGACGGCGTGGTTTCGGTGGCTGAGATCCTCACGCCAGAGCAGCGCGATCAGCTCGCGAGCCGGTTCCACCGTTAGCGTAGGAAACGCAGTATCCTTCGGCCGGATCCGCACGCGTGTGTATGGGCAGCCTCGTGCCTATCGGCAAGCGTGCGATCCGGCGCCCTCCTTCCGGCGCAAGGCGGAATCCAGTACAGTCGTGGCCGGACAGCCACGCGAGTAGCTACTCTTCACCGATCCCCATGCCCGAGCACATTCTGATGATCGACTCGCGGCGATGGTCAGCGAATACTTGAGCGCTGCGGGATGGCGGGTGGCGACGCGGCCCACCGCAAAGACGGGCCTAACAGCGTTGGAGGGCCACGGCTTCGATGCCCTCATCCTCGACGTCATGCTGCCCGACCTCGACGGCTTCGAGGTGTGTCGTCGTGTGCGGGCGCGCTCCGACGTGCCCATCTTGATGCTCACCGCGCGCGGTGAGTCGATTGATCGCATCGTCGGTCTTGAGCTCGGTGCTGACGATTACTTGCCGAAACCCTTCGAGCCCCGCGAGCTGCTCGCCCGGCTGCGCGCCATCCTGCGTCGTCGGACAGGCGCCGCCGTCGCCGAGACGCCCGTGCTGCGCTTTGGTAACCTGGAGCTCCGTCACGATCATCGGCAGGTGCAGATCGACAGCCAGCCGCGCACGCTTACGGGTTATCAGTTCGATCTCTTGTGGGTGTTGGCCCAGAACGCTGGCCGGGTCATGTCCCGCGAAGCCTTGATGGACCGGCTGAAAGGCCAGTCACTCGAAGCCTTTGATCGCAGTATCGACGTTCACATCTCTCGCATCCGCGCTGCGATCGAAGACGATCCAAAGCATCCCAAACGCGTGATTACAATCCGCGGCACGGGCTACATGTTCGCGCGGCGCACGGTTGAGGAGGGCATGGGCTGATGCGTCGGCTGTATCTACAAGTTTACTTGGCGTTCCTCAGCATCCTCGTCGTGTTCGCGGTGCTGAGCGGCGCGCTTTGGTTCTTTTTGCACGATGACGATGACGGCCGTCGCGCGTTCGAGGGTGTGGCGGAGATCCTGGGAAAGGCGCTGCCCAGCCCGGATCGGCCCGTGGCCGAGCTCGAGCACGCGCTCGCCCGCCTGCACACGCAGTTTGGCATAGATCTGAAACTCAGCCGCACCGATGGTGAGCCGATCGCCGCTGCCGGAGAGCCCATCGGAGCGCCGCCTACCGAGGGCTGGCAACGCCGTGGTCGTCGCAACTGGACGCTAAGCCTGCGACTGCCCGATGGTCGTCTCTTGACGGCGCGCCACCGTCATCCGCGCGGCCCGTTGCTCCTTGGGACGCTCGGGCTGCTAGCGCTCGCCACCGCGATCGGCGCCTATCCGCTCGCGCGGCGCGTAACCCGCCGACTGGAACGGCTGCAAGCGCGCGTGGAACAGCTCGGCTCGGGCCAGCTCTCGGCGCGCGTTGAGGTTGAGGGGAAAGACGAGGTGGCTGAGCTTGCCCGCAGCTTTAATCGCGCCGCCGAGCGGATCGAGCGCTTGGTCAACGTGCAGCGCTCGATGCTCGCGAGCGCCTCTCACGAACTACGCTCCCCGCTCACGCGCATCCGTATGGCCATCGAGCTCCTCGCGGGTGAGGAGCGGCCCGAGCTGCGCGTCCAGATCGCGCGGGACATCGCCGAGCTCGACGATCTCATCGACGAGCTCTTACTCGCCGCGCGCCTCGAGACGATCGACACGCCTCGGTCTTTGGAAGATGTCGACCTGCTCGCCCTGACTGCCGAAGAAGGGGCACGCGTGGATGGGAGTGTGAGCGGGGTATCGGTGCGTGTGAAGGGTGATCCGCGCATGCTCCGACGGATGGTCCGCAATCTTTTCGATAACGCGCAACGCCACGGTCACGGCACGCTCATCGAGGCGACGGTGGAACCTCTGGACGGAGGTGGCGCGAGGCTCTTGGTCGAAGACCAGGGTCCGGGCGTTCCCGAGGAGGAACGCGACAGGATCTTCGAGCCCTTCTACCGACCGGCGAGAACGCGTGAGGGCGCCGACGGAGGCGTCGGATTAGGCCTGGCATTGGTGCGCCACATTGCCCGGCATCACCACGGTGAGGCATGTTGCCTAGAGCGTGTGGGCGGTGGCACGCGCTTGGAGATCACCCTAGGAACAAGCGACGTTGGACCATGAGGTATCCACAGACACACAGGGCATTCCAGGTTGCCAGAATAATCGGACACGTTACTGCAAAATGCTTATAGAAGCGGCGAGCGCGCCAAATCGTCTTCCGTGTACTGCAACGAGGGACACGACGACGTGATCTTCTTCGCCGACGAGGCAGGGTCATGGGAGGTCGGTGTGGACTGGCGCACTGCGTTGCCCGCCTACCTCCGCTGCCTGGCCGAGACCGCTTCGCCCGAGAAATATGCGCGGACCGTGAACCAAGCGATCACGGACTTCGCCGACTACGAGCGACCGCGCCACCTAACCGCAGCTCGCCGCGTTGCTAGTGCCGCGCAGAAGGCGGCCCTTCGTGCTCTGCCCGCTGCCCGTCAGTGACTGCGTGTGTCCGCGCTTGAACCGGACGCTCCCAAAGCAAACAGAGGTATCGACTTTGGCGCCGTGTAGGTGTCCGTCATGCGGGACGGGTTGTTTTCCGGCCAATACCGGTTGTTGGTTGGTTTTCGCAGCGTGGGAGTTGCCAGCTGTGAGAAAGCCGTTGCCTGTCCCTGCTATCTGTGAGTCCCTGCTACTTTATTGAATGAGTGCCCATTGCTACACTGACTGAATGACGCCCGACCAGTTCTCCTTCAGATCGCTGCTTCAGCCCACGGCCGCTTTGAGCCGGCAGGGAATCCACTTATCGAGCCGGGCGGTGCTGTTCAGATAAACGAGGCCAGCTCTCCGGAGGCGAACTCATGACACTGAACCTGCTCATCCTCTATGGGTCCGTCCGCTCGACGCGACAAGGGATCAAGGCCGCACGCTTCGTCGCCAACAAGTGCCGAGAACGCGGGCACGAGGTCTTCCTCGTTGATCCGTTCGAGTTCCGACTGCCGCTCCTCGACAAGATGTACAAGGAATATCCGCCCGGATGCGCGCCAGAGTTGCTCGAGCGGTTGGCCGAGCGTGTGAAGGCGGCGGACGCGTACGTGATCGTGTCGGGCGAGTACAACCACACCATTCCGCCCGCGCTTGCCAATCTCCTCGATCACTTCCTCGAGGAGTACTTTTACAAGCCGAGCGCGATCGTATGCTACTCGGCTGGAGCCTTCGGAGGCGTTCGTGCCGCGATCGCGCTGCGTGCGATGCTCGGCGAGCTCGGAATGTCGAGCATTTCCTCGATCTTCCCGATCCCAAAGGTCCAGGACGCGTTCCGGGAGGACGGCTCACCGATCGACGAGGGCTACGAACGGCGCATCGTGACGTTTCTCGACGAGCTCGAGTGGTACGCGCGTGCGCTCAAGGCGGCTCGAGATCGCGGCCAAGACCGCGAGCGGAGCAACTGCTCGGCGCAGCAGTTGATCGCGTCGCAACCGTGAGTTAGACCGGCGGCGCGGCGGACTCTATCGACCCCGCACCCTGAGCCTCTGCATCCCGGCGATCCGATCGAGGAGCTCACTGGCGCGCGTGGCGATCTGGGGTGGGGGGCGAGGTCGAGCGCGCCTCGAGGAGGTGCTGGTAGGCCGCGGCGGGTTGCTGGAGGCGCTCGATGAGGAGCGCGCCGAGCGAGAGGACGTCGTCCGGTCAGTTATGCGCTAGGGGCGGCGGCCAAGAACGGGCGTTTTACTACTTGCTAGCGATGTGGCGAACTCAGGTGAAGTGTGAGAAGAAACGATCTGACAGACGCTGAGCGAGAGCTCTCTCAGAGGCTACCCGGGCAGTAGCGCCCTTGCCAGGGCGAGGCCACGGGAATCGAGTTGAAGCCGGTTGTAGCTGACGTGTCCGATTTCATCGATAAGGACTTCGATCAATCGTTCCTCAAGGCCATCGCGAAGTGGCGGGGTCGTCTGGAAGATCTCACGAACCGATCGAGGCATTCGTGACATCATCACAACACCGAGGAAATCAGCTACGAGCACCAGCGGATAGGAATGCTGCGGTATCGCCTTCGCTTAAGGCATTCGGGCAGGTCAGAGACCCATGACTATCGGTCTTGAATCCTCCGATTTCATCCGCATGTTCCCGACCGTTGTCTGGAAGTTCCAGTTGCACGAGGAGGTTGCCGCAGCGATCAACAAGACCATTCGCGACCGACTCGATGACATGCGGGCCTCGGCCGTTCGCAGTAACAGTAGCATGTCTAGCGGGTTGAAGTCCCGTCCAAGGAGT
>JBIMKC010000043.1:0-15008 GCA_043673925.1 Chromatiales bacterium
CTGTGTGAACCGCGCCTATGGCGTTGGGATTATGAAACCGGCGCCGGTAGGTCCGAACTCCCCATCAAGAAGCTGTCGATCCCGCGCGCCGCCGATCGGCCTTCCGCTACGGCCCAGACGATGAGCGACTGGCCACGCTGCATGTCGCCCGCGGTGAACACGCCGGGCGCACTGGTCATCCAGTTCTTGTCACGCCAGACATTGCCACGCTCGGTGAGCTGCACCCCGAACTGCTCCAGCATCCCGGGTTTCTCGGGACCGGAGAAGCCCATCGCCAGCAGCACCAGATCACAGGGCAGCTCAAAGCCCGATCCAGCGATCTCCTTGAAGCTTGGTCGGCCATTGACCTCTGCTATTTCGACTTGCACCAGATCCAGGGCTACGACGTGGTTTCGCCCGCCCTTAAACCGCTTGGTCGATACCGAATAGACCCGTTCGCCGCCTTCTTCGTGCGCGGACGACACCCGGTAAACGTTCGGCCACAGCGGCCAAGGGTTGTTCGCGGCGCGCTCGGCCGGGGGTCTGGACAGAATCTCGAGTTGGTGCACCGAGGCAGCGCCTTGGCGGTGGATGGTGCCAAGGCAGTCGGCGCCGGTGTCGCCGCCGCCTATGATGACGACGTGCTTAGCGTACGCGGTGATAAACTCAGCATCGGCAATGACATCCCCTTCGCAGCGGCGGTTTTGTTGAGTGAGATACTCCATCGCGAAATGAATTCCTTTAAGATCGCGCCCGGGGACCGGCAGCTCACGAGGGGCGCACGCACCGCTTGCGAGCAGGATCGCATCGAACTCCCGGCGCAGATCCTCGGCCGAGACATTGTGCCCCACATGTGCGTTCACCCGAAACTGTACGCCTTCCCGATCTAGCTGCCGCAAGCGCCGGTCGAGAACGCGCTTCTCCATCTTGAATTCCGGGATGCCGTAGCGTAGTAGGCCTCCGATCCGATCGGCGCGCTCGAATACCGTGACCGCATGCCCGGTGCGGCGCAACTGTTGGGCGGCCGCCAGCCCGGCGGGACCCGAGCCGACGACGGCGACCCTTTTACCGGTTTCGAGCGCGGGAGGGGCGGGCTCGACCCAACCCTCGGCAAACGCCCGATCGATAATCGTGAGCTCGACCGCCTTGATCGTCACCGGATCGTTATTGATACCGAGCACGCACGCGCCCTCGCACGGGGCGGGGCACAGGGTCCCGGTGAACTCGGGAAAGTTATTGGTCGCATGCAAGCGGTCTATGGCCTCGCGCCAGAGATTTCGATAGACGAGATCGTTCCAATCCGGGATCAGGTTGCCCAAGGGGCAACCCTGGAGGCAGAACGGGATCCCGCAATCCATGCAACGCGCGGCTTGCTGCTTGAGCACTTCCTGGGGCCAAGGCGACATGACCTGGCACCAATCATGGACGCGCTTCTGGATGGGGCGGTACGGTTGTTTCTGGCGCTTGAATTCAACGAATCCGGTCACCTTACCCATGAGCGGCTTCCATGACGGCCTGCTCTTCCGGGACGCCGGTGGCCTGGGCCTTAACGATGGCCGCTAGCACGCGTTTGTAGTCTTTAGGCATGATCTTCACGAATTTTCTCTGCATGGACGTCCAGTTAGCCAGGGTTTTCCGCGCGACGCTGCTCTGGGTATAGCGGGCATGGCGGTGGAGCATGTCCTTGATGCAGTCAATCTCCGCGGGATCGGTTAAGGGTTCGAGATCGACCATGCCGAGGTTGCAGCGGCGTTCGAAGCCACCGTCGAGATTCAGGACGTACGCGGTGCCGCCCGACATCCCGGCCGCGAAGTTGCGCCCGGTGTGTCCCAGTACCACGACGCGGCCCCCGGTCATGTATTCGCAGGCGTGGTCTCCGACGCCCTCGACCACGGCGAGCGCGCCGCTGTTGCGCACCGCAAAGCGCTCGCCCGCGATGCCGCGTATATAAACTTCGCCGCCGGTGGCCCCGTAGAGCACCACGTTACCGACGATGATATTATCCTCGGCGACCAAGGTGGAATGCCGCGGCGGATGGAGAATGATCTTGCCTCCCGACAGACCCTTGCCGAGGTAGTCGTTGGCGTCGCCTTCGAGGGTCATGGTCACGCCGCGCGGCAGGAAGGCTCCGAAGCTTTGGCCCGCCGAACCCGTGAAGTGGATGCGTACGGTGTTGTCGGGCAGGCCCTCGGCGCCGTAGCGGCGCGTGATCTCGTAGCCGAGGAGGGTGCCTACGGTGCGGTTGATGTTGCGGATAGGAAGAATGATGTTGAGCGGTTTTCGCTCCTCCAGCGCGGCCCGGCAAAGCGGGATGAGTATTTTTATATCCAGGGATTTATCGAGCCCGTGATCCTGCTCCCGGATCCTTCGGATCGCGACCTCCGGACCCATCTGCGGCTGGTGCAGGATCTGCGAGAAATCCAAGCCCTTCGCCTTCCAGTGCGTGATGGCCTTCTTCACATCCAGCTTGTCCACCCGTCCGATCATCTCGTCCACGCTACGGAAGCCGAGCCGTGACATGGTCTCGCGGATCTCCTGGGCGATGAAACGGAAGAAGTTTTCAACGAATTCAGGCTGACCGTTAAATTTCTTGCGAAGCTCCGGATCCTGGGTCGCAATGCCGACCGGACAGGTGTTTAGGTGGCAGACGCGCATCATGATGCAACCCGCGACCACGAGCGGCGCGGTCGAGAAACCGTATTCCTCGGCGCCGAGGAGCGCGGCGATCACCACATCGCGTCCGGTCTTGAGTTGGCCGTCGGTCTGCACCACGATGCGATCGCGAAGCTTGTTCATGACCAACACCTGCTGGGTTTCCGCGAGACCTAGCTCCCAAGGCACCCCGGCATGCTTGAGCGAGGTTACGGGCGAGGCCCCGGTGCCTCCGTCATAGCCCGATATCAGGACGACATCGGCGTGCGCCTTGGCGACGCCGGCAGCGATGGTTCCCACGCCAACCTCCGCCACGAGCTTGACGTGGATGCGCGCTCGCGGATTCGAATTCTTGAGATCGTGGATGAGCTGGGCGAGGTCCTCGATCGAGTAGATATCGTGATGCGGCGGCGGTGAAATCAAGCCGACCCCGGGTGTCGAGAAGCGCACCTTGGCGATCCACGGATAGACCTTGTGGCCGGGCAACTGGCCGCCCTCGCCGGGCTTGGCGCCTTGGGCGATCTTGATCTGGATGTCATCGGCATTGACGAGGTACTCGCTGGTGACGCCGAAGCGGCCCGAGGCCACCTGTTTGACGGCGCTGCGGCGCAAGTCACCGTTCGCATCGGGTTTGAAGCGCGCCGGATCTTCGCCGCCCTCGCCGGTGTTGGATTTGGCGCCCATACGGTTCATGGCGATCGCGAGCGTCTCGTGCGCTTCTTGGCTGATCGAGCCATAGGACATCGCGCCGGTCGCGAAGCGCTTGAGGATCGTTTCCGCCGGCTCTACTTCGTCCAGCGGGATTGGATTTTCCGCAAGCTTGAATTCGAACAAGCCACGCAACGTCGCCAGGTTCTCGTTCTGTTCGTCAACTAAGCGCGTGTATTCTTTGAAGACTTCGTATTGTCCGGTACGCGTCGCATGCTGAAGCTTGAAAACCGTCTCGGGATTGAAGAGATGGTACTCGCCATCGCGCCGCCACTGATACTCGCCGCCCCAGTCGAGATCGGCCTTCCCGGCCGGTCGCTCCGTGAACGCGTGGTGGTGGCGCAACGCGATCTCCTTGGCGATCACCTCGATCCCAATCCCGCCGATACGCGCCGCGGTCCGGGTAAAGTAGGTATCGATTAATTCCCGCTCTAATCCCACGGCCTCGAAGATCTGGGCGCCACGATAGGATTGTATGGTGGAGATCCCCACCTTGGATATGACCTTGAGCACGCCCTTGTTCAAAGCCTTGATGTAGTTTTTCACCGCCTGGGCGTGATCGACGCCTTCCAGCAGTCCCTGATGAATCATGTCGTTGAGCGTCTCGAACGCCAAGTAGGGATTGATGGCCCCGGCGCCATAGCCGATGAGCATGGCGGCATGATGAACCTCGCGCGGCTCACCGGTTTCCACGACCAGGCCCGCCTTGATGCGCGTGCCTTCGCGAACCAGATGGTGATGCACGCCGGCGGTCGCGAGCAACGCCGGTATCGGCGCGCAATGCTCGTTGACGCCGCGATCGGAGAGAATGATGTAGGTCGATCCCTCGGCAATGGCTTGGCTCGCTCGCGCGCAGATCTCCTGCATGGCCCGTGTGAGCCCGCTGCCGCCCTCGGCGGCCGGGAACAAGATCGGGATGGTCGCCGAGCGAAATCCAGGCAGATCGAGATGACGGATCTTGGCGAGCTCGCCGTTGTCGAGGATCGGCGTTTTGAGTTTCAATAACCGGCAGCTCTCGGGGCCCGGGTTAAGCAGGTTGCCTTCGGGGCCGATGGGGGTCTCGATCTGGGTGACCAACTCTTCGCGAATGCCATCGAGCGGCGGGTTCGTCACCTGCGCGAAGAGCTGCTTGAAGTAATCGTAGAGCAACCGCGGGCGGTTCGATAGCACCGCCAGCGCGGCGTCGGTGCCCATGGACCCGATCGCTTCTTCCCCGGTCATCGCCATGGGCGCCATGATGAGCCGCAGATCCTCGTGCGTATACCCAAACGCTTGCTGCCGCCTGAGCACCGTTGGGCGATCGGGTTCGTGCACCTCGGGCGGCTCGGGCAACTGTTCGAGCGGTACGATGCTCTGGGAGAGCCATGTGCGGTAGGGGTGGGCGCTCGCAAAGGCGTGCTTGAGCTCCGCGTCATCGATGATGCGTCCTTCGCGGGTATCCACGAGGAAGATACGTCCGGGGTGCAGGCGTTCCTTAATCAAAACGTTTTCCGGTGGAATGTCCAGTACGCCCACCTCGGAGGCCATGACCACTAAACCGTCCTTGGTGACGTAGTAACGCGACGGGCGCAAGCCGTTCCGATCGAGCACGGCGCCGATCACGGTTCCGTCCGTGAACGCGATGGAAGCGGGCCCGTCCCAGGGCTCCATCAGACAGCCGTGGTAATCGTAGAACGCCTTGCGTTCATCGTTCATCGACTCATGTCCGCTCCAGGCCTCCGGGATCATCATCAGTACCGCGTGCGCGAGCGGACGGCCGCTCATGTGCAAGAACTCCAGCACGTTATCGAAGCACGCCGAATCGCTGCCTTCCTCGTCGATGATCGGGAACAGCTGTTTGAGGTCCTCGCCGAAGAGGGGCGATGCGCAAAGCGCCTCCCGCGCACGCATCCAATTGATATTGCCGCGCAAGGTGTTGATTTCACCGTTGTGGGCGATGTAGCGGAACGGTTGCGCGAGCGGCCAGGAGGGAAAGGTATTGGTCGAGAAGCGCTGGTGCACCAAGGCCAGCGCGGATTCGACGGCCGGATCGACGATATCGGGAAACATCGCTTCGATTTGATTCCCGGTCAACATCCCCTTGTAAATGAGCGTGCGGCACGACAGGCTTGGAATGTAGAACAGACCACGCTCTGAAAGATCGGAGCCCAGGATCGCGTGCTCGATGCGTTTACGGATCACGTATAAGCGGCGTTCGAAGGCGGCCTCGTCGCCGATCTCCACCGAACGGCCGATGAACACCTGCATGAAACTCGGCTCTACCGCTTGTGCCGACGGGCCGATGAGCGTGTCGCCGGCGGGGACCGCCCGCCAGCCGAGCACCCGCTGCCCTTCCTCTCTTATGATGGCCTCGAAGCGATCGCGGCACACCCGCGCTTGGGTCGGGTCCCGCGGCAGAAAGACCGAACCGGCGCCGTACTGGCCGAGGGCCGGCAGGTTTATCCCGAGCTTGGCGCATTCGCGGGCGAGAAACCCGTGTGGCATTTGCAGCAGAATGCCGCAGCCGTCGCCGGTGTTGACTTCACACCCACACGCGCCGCGATGCATGAGATTTTTTAGGATCGTCAATGCTTGCATCACGATGGTATGGGATTGTCTTCCCTTCATGTCGACCACGAAGCCGACACCGCAAGCGTCATGTTCGAATGCGGGGTCATAGAGACCCTCTTGCGTATGTCCAACCCAATGCATAGCTACATCACCGCCCTGATGAGTTAAAACTCGAAGATTATCTATGTGTTATTTCGAGATCATGAGGCATAAGCGCCTAGCGCAGGGATCCGGCTCGGCACTGTTATACGAGCCCGCTCCGGAACCTATATAACCAATACCGGCCCATGAGTATATAACCGCGATTCGGGAGTGTCACGGCGTTCGCATTAACGCCGTATCCACCCGCAGCTATTCGATGGTAGCGCGGCGGGGCGACAAAATAGCGTCTTTCGTGCTCGCTTGATCGTTGGGAACTACCACTGCTGCGGGTTCCCCAGCGCGTTCAAGTCGGCGATTCGCCGCGGCCAGGGTTGTTGGGCTTGTATCGCCTTGGGTAAAGTTCGCACGGCCGCACTTGCGGCGCGGCGATCGGGGAACGGGCCGAGGACGACGAGGTACCACGTCTGGCCCTTGCGCCGGATCGCGACCACGCGCGCCCGGCCGCCGAGCTGATGCTGTGCCAGGAACCGTTCGCCGGCCGTCGGATCCCGGATCGCCAGTAGTTGTAACACATACTGCTCGGGCGGCAGTGGCCGCGGGAGCGTCAGCACAGGTTCGATCCGGGTGTTTTCTCCGGCCGTGGGTGCGGCGAGGCCGAATTTGAGCTTCGGTTGGTTAGTCTTCGGCGGTTGCGGCCGCGCGGCGGCGGACGGCGCTAACGGCGCTTGTTTCGGCGGGGAAAGCTCGACCGGCGCCGGATCCTCGGAAGGGAGGCGAAGGAATCGGTCTTGGAGAGAATCGATCGCGATAATGATACTCACCGCGGCGAGCAATGCGGCGACGGTGTTAAGACGCCATTGATGCTTCGCGATGGAACCGAAGCGCGGCGAGGATTCTTCATGCTCACTCCCGGCGGGCGGCGGTTGCTTGAGGGTTTGCCGCATGAGGTGATCGATGCGTCCGGGGGATCCGGCGGATCCCCCATGTATTCGCGCGACCTCGGTGGCGTCCAGCGGCAGAAGACTCGCTAAGCCCCTGCGGTTGTAGCGGGCCTCGAGATAGGCCCGCGTCTGATCGAGGGTAAAAGACGGCATATCCAAAATATGGACGATAGTCTCTCGCAGGGACTGGAGTTCCGGGGCCTCGAGTATGGTGTTTATGTGCGGCTCACACAGCAAAACAACACGCAACGTGCCTGGCTTGGAGCGTCCGCGCACAAACAGGAGCTTGAGCGCATCGGCTGGCAGTTCATGGGCGTCATCAACGAATAACACAGAAATGAGACTAAGCTGTTCACGCTGACGGAGGATCGCGCCGATCGCCTCGGTCAATGCTTTGCGATCCGCTCCCGCCGTGCTGGCGCCGATCGAGCCCGCGAGGTCCCTGAGTAGCGAGCGGGAGTCGAGCATGGGATTCGCATGAAATCGCGTCACTAACCACGTGTCCGGCGCCCGCGCTAGCACTTGGTCCGCGAATGTGCTTTTTCCGCTCTGCCGCTCGCCGATCACGAGCAGTAGTCGATCGCTGTGGTCGATAAGGTGGCGGATTAGCTCCAGCCGTTGCGTCAAGGCCGGCGTAGTGAAGTAAAACCCCGCTTCGGGGCCGGGCGACGCTTCTTCGGGCACGCGCATCGCTATGCGTTCACTCGCGGCCGGCGCGGCGGTCTGAATACCGCGTTTAGGCGGGGAGGGGCTCCGCACGACATGCGGCGAGTGTATGACGCAAGCAGCCTCTGTCATAGTCCCCCGTGACAACCGCCTGACCGATTTTCTCCAGTAAGACGAGCCGAAGGGCGCCGTCCAGAGCTTTCTTGTCGACTGCCATGAGACCCAACATCCGGTCCGCGGGGAGCGGGCAGCGCACAGGTAACCCCGCCTGCCGCAGCAGGGACTCGATGCGCCTTAATTCGTCTTCGCCCAGCCAACCGAGCCGCGCCGACAGATCCGCCGCCATGGAAAGTCCGGCCGCGACGGCTTCCCCGTGCAACCAGGCGCCATAACCGACGCCGGTCTCGATGGCATGGCCGAAGGTGTGGCCAAGATTGAGCATTGCGCGCATGCCGGACTCGCGCTCGTCGGCGGCGACGATCTCGGCTTTGATGGCGCACGAGCGCTCGATGACATAACTTAGCGCCGCGGGATCGCGTTCGAGAAGGCGCGGCAGGTGATTTTCCAGCCACGCAAAGAAATCGCCGTCGCGGATGAGGCCGTACTTGATCACCTCGGCCAAACCGGCCCGGAATTCTCTGGGGTGTAAGGTGACCAGCGTGTCGATGTCGGCGATGACGCAACGGGGCTGATGAAAAGCCCCGATCATGTTCTTCCCGAGCCGATGATTCACGCCCGTTTTCCCGCCGACCGAGGAGTCGACTTGGGACAAAAGCGTGGTCGGGATCTGGACAAAATTCACCCCGCGCTGATAGCAAGCAGCGGCAAATCCGGTAATATCCCCGACCACCCCACCGCCAAGCGCGATCAAGGTACAGCACCGATCAAAGCGGCGCTCCAGCAGTGCGGTCATGATGCGGTTCATGGTCTCGAGCGTCTTGTATTCTTCTCCGTCGGGAAGAGTCACGCTGCCGGCATCGTAATCGTTGAGATGCGCCGTGACCCGGGCCAGATAGAGCGGCGCCACGGTCTCGTTCGACACGATCATCACCTGCGCGGTGGGGAGATAGGGAGTGAGGAGTGCGTGCTTATCGATCAAGCCCGCACCGATGAAAATCGGATAGCTACGCGGGCCAAGCTCTAGGCGCAGGGTCTTCATCGCTGTTCGACGAAATGACGGATCTCGGTGATGACCTGCCTTAGCGTGCGGCCGTCGGTATTGATGACCAAGTCCGCAACCTCGCGATAGAGCGGATCGCGGTATCTAAGAAGCTCCTGCAGCATGCGCTTCGGATCCGCCGTCTGCAATAACGGACGATTGATATCCCGGCGCGTGCGTGTAAACAGCCGATCGACCGAGGCGCGCAAGTACACGGCTATCCCGCGAGTTTTCATACACTCCCGATTGTAGGCATCGATTACGGCGCCACCGCCGGTGGCTAGTACCGTATTTTGCCGCAGCGTGAGCTCGTCGATGATCTTGCTTTCCCGACGGCGAAAACCCGCTTCTCCTTCGATGTCGAAAATGAGCGCCACACTGGCTCCGGTCCTTGCTTCTATTTCACGGTCGCTGTCGTGAAACTCCTTAACCAGGGATCGCGCGAGCTGCCGCCCGATGGTAGTCTTACCCGCGCCCATCGGTCCGATGAGAAAGATATTACCGGATTGACACGACAGCAACGCTTGAGTATCTCGCGGAAAGGCTCGGCACGATTACTGTACCGGTTCGTTGGATACGACGCAAACCGGCCGGATGCGGGCGGCCCGCGATGTGGCTCATCCGTGAGCCGTGCTGGAACATTAGATCGGCGTTACCTCAAGCTCAAGGACACTTCGCGGCGTTCTAACGCCTTTGCTACCCACGATTTCCAGCAACTTCACCGAGGTGGAACTGATATCGATACCCGGCAGCAGCGTATTTTTGCGACCAAGAATAGTCATTTTTTTCCATCGATCAATGGTTAGCGATTGTAAAACGGAACCATTACATTAAACTTTAGCCCCGCCGTTAGAGGTGACATGTTCCTTAACGATTCGATCCGACGCTGGAAACGCGTTAAGCGCCTTTCTTAGATATATAATAGAAATTAGTTTGTGTCTCTATGTTGCGCGTTATCTTGAAGATTTCCATTGGAACCTTGCTGCTTTCAGTGCTCGCGCTGGGTGCATTACTTTACTACCTGCTACCGCGCCTCCCATCGATAGAGACTTTGAAAGACATCCACTTACAGGTACCGCTCAAGGTCTATTCACGTGATCTATCATTACTGGCCGAGTTTGGCGAAACCCGGCGCGCACCCATTCAACTCAAGGACTTACCCCAGACATTGATCAATGCCGTGCTGGCCGCGGAAGACGATCGTTTTTTCCGGCATCCGGGGGTCGATTGGCGAGGCATCCTGCGGGCCGCGATCCAGTTGCTCTTGACGGGAGAGAAGATCCAAGGCGGTAGCACCATTACCATGCAGGTCGCGCGTAACTTTTTTTTGACACCTGAAAAGACATATTTACGTAAAATCAATGAGATTTTGCTTGCTTTAAAGATAGAACGTGAGCTTACTAAGAAAGAGATCCTAGAGTTGTACCTGAACAAGATTTATTTCGGTCATCGGGCTTATGGCGTAGCCGCCGCCGCTCATGTCTACTATGGCATGAATGCGCAAAACTTGGGCCTACCTGAACTTGCGATGATCGCGGGTCTGCCGAAGGCGCCGTCAAAGCTCAACCCGATTACCGATTTGGAACGCGCCGTGGCGCGGCGTAATTTCGTGTTAAGACGTATGCGGGATCTGGGGATGATCTCAAAGCAGGACTATCGCGCCGCGAAACGAACTCAGGATTCAGCTAGCTTGCATGGGCAAGCGGTTGAAGTAAATGCATCCCATCTAGCGGAGATGGTGCGCGTCTATATGGTGGAGCACTTCGGTAGGGAGGTTTACAACGCCGGCTACCGGGTGGTTACCACGATCAGCGATCGGCTACAGGCCGCGTCCACCCGGGCGCTTCGGCGCGGCTTACTGCGTTATGACCAGCGGCACGGTTATCGTGGCCCCGAGCAGCGGCACCCTTTGTCGGATTCCGCGACTGAGGCGGAATGGACCCGGATTTTACAGGGCTATTCGAGTATCGGGGCCTTACGTGCGGCGTTAGTCATCGCCGCGACCGATACGTCGATCACGGCGTTTACCTTGGACGTAGGGCTCATCACGGTCGATCGGGGCGGACTCGCCTGGGCGAGTAACTACACGACGCGCGCGGGCGCTGGGATGGCGAAACGAGCCCGCGATCTTCTCACGCCGGGGGATGTGGTGCGGGTCGAAGCGATCGAGAAGGGCGGGTTTAGATTGGCTCAGGTGCCTGCGGCTGAAGGGGCTTTCGTGGCGCTCGACCCGCGTGACGGCGCAATCTTGGCGTTAGCGGGCGGATTTGATTTTTCTCATAGCAAGTTTAACCGGGTGACGCAAGCGCGGCGGTTGGCGGGGTCCGGATTCAAACCGTTTATCTACTCGGCGGCGCTGGTATCCGGATACACGGCGGCAAGCATCGTCAACGATAGCCCGTTTGTATTCTATGACCCGGCGCTCGACCGTGTTTGGCGTCCGGAGAATTACACCCGCAACTACAGGGGCCCCATGCGTCTGCGCGAAGCGCTGGCGCTATCGCGTAATCTCGTGTCGGTCCGCTTGCTGCGAGCCATCGGCGTCAACAAGGCCGTTAATCATATAAAAAGATTCGGTTTTGACAAGGACTACGTGCCGCGTAACCTCTCCTTGGCCTTAGGCACGGCGGAGGTCACTCCGCTCGAGCTTGCGAGAGGCTACGTCGCGTTCGCGAACGGCGGATTTCGAGTCGATCCATACTTCATCGAGCGTATCGAGAACGACCGGGGCGAGATCATTATGAGCCGCAGATCGGCGGTCCAATGTGAATCATGCGACCAGCAAGCACCGGCGGTGAGCCCGCTAACGGGGACCGCCGAACGGGGTGTACGCGCCATCGACGCGCAGAATGCCTGGATTATGACCTCGATGATGCAGGAAGTAATGCGGACCGGGACGGCGAAAGCGGCCTTATCCTTGACTAGAACCGACATCGCGGGGAAGACTGGAACCACCAATGACCATAAGGACGCGTGGTTCTCCGGTTTTAACCACCAGATCGTTGCGACGGCTTGGGTAGGATTCGATCAGGCCAAATCGCTCGGTCCGAAGGAAACCGGCGCGCGGGTCGCGCTGCCGATCTGGATGGAGTTTATGCAGACGGCGCTGGCGGGAACGCCGGATTCCATAGCGCCCGAACCCCCGGGCTTGGTCACCGTGCGCATCGATCGCGACACCGGGTTACTGACGCACGCCGGCAATCCACGGGCAATGTTTGAAGTCTTCCGCGCGTATAATACTCCAAGGGATAATACTCCCAAGCGAGCACGACGGCGCCCTGCCTGGGACAGCGGCGCCCCCGATGCGGCGGCGCTACCCGAGCAACTGTTCTAGTTTATGGCAAGCGGCGCGAACGGTTCACAGAACCGCAGGCGTGTCGCCGAACTGGCCGCCCGCATCATGGCGGACGAAGGCGTCGAGCATTACCACCTGGCCAAGCGCAAGGCAGTCGATCGGCTGGGTATCAAGGCACCTCGCGAGGTCCCCGATAACAGCGAGATCGCGGCTCTCCTGAGCGCCTATCAGCGGCTGTTTCAGGCGCAGAGGCAGCCCCGATGGTTGCGCGCGCAAAGGGAAACGGCACTGGAGGCCATGCGCCAGCTGCGGCGATTCGACCCTATGTTGGCCGGTCCCGTGCTGGATGGTTCCGCGGCACGCCAGGCCATGGCGTGCCTGCACGTCTTTGCGGAAACGCCGGAAGAGGTGAGTTATTTTCTCCTGGAGCATGCGATTCCGTTTACGGTTCATGAACGAACGGTGCGCCAGAATTCTCGCGAGCGTACAGCATACCCGTGCTTCCGCTTCATGGCCGGCGAAGTCGGTATCGAGTTAGTGGTGTTTCCGTCCATCTTCAAACGCCAGGCGCCATTGAGCCCGGTGGACGGTAAGCCCATGGCACGCGCCGATTTCGCCTTCGTCGAAGCCCTCGTGCGTCCACCTCATCAGCGAGGACACTAGCCTTAATCTTCGGTGCCGGGCCAGATCTTAAAAATCGCCGTTCCCGTGCCGGTCGATCAGGTTTTCGACTACCTACCGCCCTCCGGGGTAGATCTTGCGGCGTTACAACCGGGAATGAGACTGCGGGTGCCCTTCGGCCGCAGGTCTGCCGTCGGTATGCTGTTGGCCCTTGGGGCCGAAAGTGTTTTGGATGATCTCCGGCGCGCCACCGCATTGCTCGACTCCGCCCCGGTGCTGAGCGTACGGCATTTACGTTTGCTCGAATGGGCGAGCCGCTATTATCGCCATCCGATTGGAGAGGTGATTTTCGCTTCCTTACCTCTGCTGTTGCGTCAGGATCGTCCGCGCAGGCCAAAGACACTCGATCTCCGCTGGCGGCTCACGCCTGAAGGCGCCGCGATTGACCCGGATAGTTTACGCCGGAGCCCGGCCCAAGCCACCCTGATGCGAACTTTACGGCGGCAACCCGAGGGAGAATTGCCGCCTGCATCGCTCGCTAGCGCGGTATCCTGGCGCCGGGCGTTACGCGCCTTGGTAGCTAAAGGCTGGGTAGCACAGGAACCCGCGTCGCTCGCAACGGTCCTTCCCGCGCCCGCGGCCAAACCACCACCGTTGAACGACGCGCAGGCGTCTGCCGTCGAGCAATTGTGCGCAGGATTGAATCGTTTCGGCGTGTTTCTCTTGGACGGTGTGACCGGCAGCGGGAAGACCGAAGTTTATTTGCGCGTGATCGAGGAGGTGCTTCGCCGCGGCAGCCAGGCGCTGGTCTTAGTACCGGAAATTGGACTGACCGAACAAACCCTGTTGCGGTTTCGCGATCGTTTCGCGGCGCCACTCGCGGTCTTGCACTCAGGACGGGCGAGCGGCGCCCGGCTGGACGAGTGGCGGCAAGCCGGGGAGGGCAGGGCGCCGATCGTGATCGGAACCCGTTCGGCGGTATGGGTGCCGTTGGCGAGGCCGGGCGTCATCATCGTCGACGAGGAACATGACCTGTCTTTCAAGCAGCAGGAGGGATTCCGCTACTCCGCCCGGGATATCGCGGTCATTCGTGGCCAGCGCGAAAACGTTCCCGTGATCCTCGGCAGCGCCACCCCATCGTTGGAGTCGGTGCTCAATGTCCACCGTGGCAAGTACCGGCACCTCCGACTCCGGACAAGGGCAGGGACGGCAACGCCTCCCGCGTACGAGGTAGTGGATTTACGCGCTGCGCAAATGCGTGAGGGATTCTCAGAGCCGCTGTTCACAAGGATGCGCGAGCATCTGGATCGCCGCCAGCAGGTGCTCCTGTTCGTCAATCGGCGCGGCTACGCTCCTCTCATCCTCTGCCACCAATGCGGATGGACGGCGTGGTGTGAGCGCTGTGACGCGCGCTTGATTTACCACCAGACGGCCAACCGGCTTGAATGCCACTTTTGCGGGGCGCTCAGTGAACTGAATGCGGCTTGCACGCGTTGCGGCAGCGGCAACCTGCTGAAACTCGGTTACGGGACCGAACGGGTGATGGAAGCCGTCAACCGGAGGTTTCCCGATGCTCGGGTGCTGCGGATCGATCGCGACATTACCCGCCGTCAAACGGCGTGGCAGGACGCACTACGCCAGATCCGGGACGGTCAGGCCGACGTGCTGGTGGGTACGCAGTTGCTGTCGAAAGGCCATCATTTCCCGGGCGTGACTCTGGTCGCGGTTGTGGATGGCGATAGCCGTCTCTTCGGGGTAGATTTCCGTTCCCACGAACGCTTTGCGCAGCAGCTCATTCAAGTCGCCGGGCGGGCCGGCCGAGCCGATGAACCGGGCACCGTGGTGATCCAGACTCACCACCCGGCGCACCCTTTGTTGCAAGTGCTCGTGGGCCAAGGTTACGGCGCATTCGCCGCCTTGGCGCTCAAGGAACGGGCGGAGGCGCGGCTTCCGCCGTATCAGGCCATGGCGCTCATTCGCGCCGAGTCGGAAAGACCGGAAAAAGCACGAGCCTTCTTGAATGAAGCGCGAGAAATGGCTCTGGATCTCATCGCGAACGAGGCCGAGCTGCTCGGACCGGTGCCGGCGCCGATGGAACGACTCGCGGGCCGCTACCGCTGGCAATTGGTCTTGCAAACCCGCCATCGTGGTCGTTTGCAGCGCTTGCTCGATGAGTGGCTCCCAGGTATTCGTAGATTGCGTACCGGGCGCGCGCTACGCTGGTCGATCGATGTCGATCCCCAGGAAACGCTTTAAATCTATTCCCCGCGGTCTTGCCGTGGGGACCTTAGCGATGGGGTTTCCAAAGGGGAGAGGCGCAGCTCTCCCCTTTGGT
>JBIMKC010000044.1:0-14852 GCA_043673925.1 Chromatiales bacterium
GGGAAGCTCTGCAAAAGTTACTGCGCAGCCCATCTGCTTTGTCGCGTGCTCGCTCCTCGCTCGCCTATCTACCTGATATGTCTCGCGACTCGCTCCGCGGCTTCGCGCATCTGGGCTTGCTCGCGACACTTTTGCAGAGCTTCCTTAGATGGCGATGGCTAGCTTGATTGCGGCGCGCATTAGACAAATACGTCCTCGAGCGGGATTTCGAGCGGCTGTCTCCGGCTCTTGAGGTTCCCGGCCTCTGACACCCGAGTGTGATCGTCCCGGTCGGCTCCGCGGACCGTGACCAGGTTCAGCGGATCCAGGATCAGCACCTCGAGATCGTTGCGTCCCAGTTGCAGGGCGAATGCCGTATCCGCCGTCGCATGCAGCGTGTCTGAAAAGCGCGCGTAGGGTCCGACCGCCTTTTTGCCGGCGAGGGAATTGCCATCCAAGCAGATTTTGCCTCTTCCCAACTCCTCCGGTGGCAGGACGCACAACTCGGGAGTATTCGGCGGGGCGCCGTCGTAGATGAGAGGCTCACCCGCGAAGCTGTAGTACCGAGGCGGCTTACCGACGACATCGGCGTCGCACGCGCTGAGGTGAAGCATCATGTCGGACACATACCGGTCTCCATACCGATCGTCGATATCCATTTTGAACCAGTATTCGCCGTGAGCGGCGCTGATTCCAGCCTTCATCCCAGCGCCCGCATCTTCATTCCGCGGAAGATGCAATACCCGTATGTCCTTGCGACCGGCGATATGCGGGGCGATCTCGGACGCGGCAGGTCCGCCGTTGAAGAGGATGATCAGCTCCTTGTTCGGGTAGTCCTGCCGGTCGAATAAGCTGAGGCAGTCCGGCAAGCGTTCCGTCGTGGAGGTCGGAACGATGATGGATGCCAGCGGATGTTCGTTCCAATCGTGGGCGATCCCGACTTTCGTGCAGATCGAATTGACCCGGCGGGCGAAGGAATGATTGACGCACGCCTGACGCCAAGCCAGATGGCCGGTCCTCTCCCGATACAAGTTATTCTCACGCAGCTCCGCGATCGCGGCCCGCAGCGAGTCCTCGCTCGCCGCCTCGATAACGAGGCCTTTCCGGAGGTCTCCTTCCGGCAGCCGGCCATAATGGATGATCGGCGTCCGGCATGCGGCCGTCTCAAGCGCCCGCCACCGCTGCTCGGTCAGAGTCAGGTGAGACTCCAGCATCAGCACGATCCGGGCGTATTTCATCGCCGTGAGCCGCCCCTGTGCGGTGACGCATCCAAGCAGATTGTCCTCGAAGCCCGCCAAATCCCGCATCTTCTTCGCGAAGATGAGGCTGTGCGAATCGATCAACGTCAACCCCTCGGAACGCAGTCTTCTCAAAACTTCAAGAGCCGCGGCATCCCGCAGGAGGTCCACTATCCCGTCCAGCAGCAGACCGATGGCGAGCGAGTCGTCGAATCCATACGGCCGTAAGGGATTGAAGATCGCGGGCTGGACCGCCGGCAACAACAGGTCGGTATCGACGCCGGCCTCGCACAGGGCTCGTGCTTCGCGGTCATCGGCACAGAATACGAAATCGAAGTGACGGGCGAATTCCCGGTACTGGGTGTGATAGCCATGATCCTGCGTATGCCAGAACACGCGCGGAATCCCCTTTGCCCCGGCGAGCGCCAAGATTTCCCGGAGCTCAGCATATTCACCCGTACGGCCCGTTTGCCCCAGATACCAGTGCCCAGTAGCGGTCTCCCAACAGGACTCGACGAGCAGCAGGTCGGGGCGACCGTAGGTGAGCACGGCCCTCCAGGTTCGCGGGGTTAGCAGCAGCAGCGTTCCCTCGAAACGAAGCCCATTCCAGAGCCTGTTACCGACGATTGCAGCGATTCTCAGGGAAGAATTTAAGCGCTTCTTAGCCTTGAGCTTGTGCAGCGAGACCGGTGGTGTCCACCAGTGAATGCGCCGGATAACTTCGTCCGGCGGGGAGGAGCGACCGAGCAGACGATGCTCGGCCGTTGGTTCCGCGTTCGAATGGTGATGGTCCGGAATGCTCACGCGAGGCTATGCCGTACTTGCAAGCGCGGCACCGATGTCACGATGCTGTTCTAGCCACGTCGCATTGTCTAGTGAAAAATCGTTGTAGTGGGCTATCACCACTTCGGGCTCGCCGTCCAAAACCAGCCGCCCTTTTTCGAGCCAGATGATGCGTGAGCAGAGTTTTTCCAGCTGTTTCACGTCGTGTGACACCATGATGACCGTTCCCGCATTCGCTCGCATGGATTGCATGCGCTCGTCAGCCTTACTGCTGAATGACTGATCGCCGGTAGACATGGCTTCATCTAAGATCAGGATCTCCGGCTTGACGGCGGTTGCCACAGCAAATGCGAGTCGGCTGCGCATTCCGGATGAATATGCCCTGATGGGCTCGTCGATAAATTCCCCGATCTCCGAGAAAGCGATGATGTCGGTCATATTTCTCATGACCTCCTTCCTGGTTAGTCCTAGGAGCGTGCCGCTGAGGAGCACATTCTCACGGCCTGTCAGCTCGGGTCGAAACCCTACTCCCAATGCTAAAAGTTTCACCCGCCCGTTACGGATCACCTCACCATGGTCCGGGTATAATGTGCCGGCCATTAGCATACATAATGTGCTCTTTCCTGAGCCATTGCGCCCGATGATTCCAACCATCTCTCCTTCAGCGACGGAAAAACTCACGTTTTTCAGCGCCCAGTAATATTTCCCCTTGGTGGACCGCCGTATTCCGCCGAACCAGGAAACAGCGCTTTTGTCATAGAAGACGCTTGCCTCGTGAACGGTAACGGCTACACGAGGCTCGTGCTTTGCCCGAACAGTTGCCCCTATGCGCGCCGCGGATACGGCAATTACGCTTTGGGAAACCGGATCCCGCTGCTGCGGAATGATCACGTCTGTGAAAACGCGGCTGCCAAATTCGTAGGTAACGAGTTCGTCGCCGGCCGGAAGCTCGACGCCCCTCGGCAGACTGGCCAGGTGGAAGACCTGGGGCTCGGCAAAGCGGACGATTTCCGGTACCAGCATCGCCCACTTCTGCGCGGCCGTTACAGCATCGAACGCGACCAGGCCGGATCGCTGTCCATGCTGGTGAAAGTCGCCTATTCCACAATAGATCGAACCTTCGCACACCGCCATGCCGCGCATGTCCCGGCCAAGCTGTGCATATCCCGGATCGTTTATTTGTGGCGTGGCAGTCCACTCGCTGGCTCGCGAGATCAGCCCGGTTTCATGAATCACATCGTAGCAACTCAATTGCGTACCATTATTGTCGATTAAGAAGAAGCGCTCTCCGCTAAACAGGCCGCCTATGGGATCTTGCAGTCCATCGAAAAGAATTTCGCCATGGTCTGCATCGACCACGACCCCCCTCTGCGAGCCGTTGCAGCCGGCTACGACCAGCAGCAATCTGTCGTCAGGCGCAACGCACATTCCTCGTATACTGCCATATTGGAATTCGGTTCCCAGCCACCCGGGAGACTCGCAGAGATACGCGGCCATGTCCCACAAGTGGCGACGCCCGATGAACTCTCCCTCGAGATCGAATTCCTCAATGCAGCATTGGCTGTTGTTTCCGATCCACACGCGCTCGCGCGAGCTTGCAGCTGCGACCGGGATCAGGTTCGCTTGCTGAGGGCCTCCGAGAACCCAATCCTTGCGAATGATCTCGCGCTCGAGGCGGAAAAGCGGCGCATTCACGCCGTGTTCTATTGAATATATTCGCAGGCTTGCTTGTGTAACCGCATATATGCGCCTGTCAACGACTGCAATCCCCCGTATTCCGCCCGATCGGAGCAAGTCGCTGGCTTGTTCCACTTGCACGTACCGCAAGCCTCTGCCCGGCTCGACGATTCCCAGCGCCCCTCTCTGCCCGCCCGCGCCCACCAATGAGACCAAAATGCCTGCCATGGCCCGTCCCTACAGTAACTTCACGATCTTGCGCGACTGCCAGCGGTTCCAGATCAGTCCGAGCTGCACAAGCAACAACCCCGCGACGAGCAGGCCGGCGAACGGTTGCCATCCGTACATGCTGCTAGTCAGAATGAGATCGCGCAGACTGGAAATGATCCAAGCCATCGGATTGGCTTGAAAGAGGAGCTTGGCAGCATCCGGGATACTGCCCGACTCTAGTACCCTGGAGGTCGGATACAGAATTGGAGTCAGCAGAAACCCGGCGCGCAGCGCGTATCCCATGATCTCGTTGGTGTCCCGGAAGTGCACCTCGCAGACAGACAGAAACAGCGCCAAACCGTAACTGTAGACCCCGATGAGGACGAGGAGCGGGACGGTCGCCAGTAATTGAAATCCCAGAGCCTGCCGGCTCCAAGCCATGACGATCAAGAGGCCGATCGCCGCAAATACGAATTGCACGACTATCGGAACCGCGACGATGGTCTGGATCGGTATCCCGATCTGCCGGATCAGCTCGCTGTTGGCGCTGATCGCCCGCGTAGACTGACTCAGGGCCCGGGAGAAAAACAACCAGGGGATAACGCCACAGAGGAGGAACAGGTGGAAATCCTCCTCGCCCGCCTGAAAGATAATCATGACGAGGAAATAGTAGACGGCCATTAGGAACAACGGATCGAGCAACCAATACAGATATCCTAACGCCGTCCGGGAGATGCTTGTCTTCAGATGCAACTGAACCAGCGATAGGAACGCGTCCCGATTTTCGAGCAATTCCGAGCAAATCCTTATCACTAAACACCCTCCGGCGGCGCCGACTTGCAGGAAGACTTGCGGTACATATTTAGGGAAGCTCTGAAAAAGCTACTGCGCAGCCCATCTGCTTTGTCGCGTGCTCGCTCGTCGCTCGCCTATCTACCTGATATGTCTCGCGACTCGCTCCGCGGCTTCGCGCATCTGAACTTGCTCGCGACACTTTTGCAGAGCTTCCTTAGGCGTGGTCCGGGCCGTTGATGAAGCACGTAAACATCCCGGCCTGGTGTTCCCAGTTGAACCGATCGAGGTAAGCACGGCGTCCCGCCTGAGCATGCTGTCGCCGTAAGTCCGGGTTCTCTAGATACGCGCAGATCGCGGCGGCTGCCTGGGCAGAATCCTCGCCGTCAATGCTGATCCCGAAACCGTGGTCGCGGACGAAAGCGCCGATCGAGCCGATGTCGGAAACAACGATTGGCAGGCCGGCCTGCATGTAGGTGAAGATCTTTCTGCAGTTGCCTTCGCCCGCGAGGAGATTTCTTTCCTTCTGCAGAATAGCAAGGCCGATGAGCGAGGCTCGCAAATAGGCCTGCAACCTCCGGTACGGCATCTGGGCCCGGAATATCGTGACGTCAACTATCCCCAGATCGTGTCGCAATCGATCGATGTAATCCTGCTTTTCCTGAAGAGGTCCAATAAACAGGAAGCGGACGTCCGGAAACCGATCTCTGACCGCCGGTATCGCACGCAGCGCCACTTCCAGCCCCTTGATCCGCTTAAGCCGGCCCGCGTAGGCAACGATCCTTGTGCTACCGAGTTCGCTCGCTGCCGAGGCGATCTCTGCCGCGTCGGGCTCATCATCCCGAGACGGCGTATTCCATAGGGCCAAGACGGGCCGGCGCATGCGCCGGTAATATTCTTCAAGCCAACCGTCGCGCGAGTCGATGGTCGTGATGCCAGCGACGCGCGTCACCCAGAGCCGTTCGAGGCGCCGGACAAACGGGCGCGCCAGCCACCCGAGCCGCCCGAAATAACGCAGCATGTCTTCGCAGAAATACTCAGGGGCATCGTAGTAGAGTTTCCCGCAAAGCCCCGCCAGGACCGGCGCGGCGGGCAGAAGACAAAAGTGCGTCATGAAGATCGCGTCGACTTTGCCAAGGCGGCGGACGGCCATGATGATTTGGCGTAGGAGCGACGGCAGCTTCCACAACAGGGTCGCGCTGCCGGTACCCGCCCGCAGGGGGATGTTGTGCCATTCGGAGACCCATTCGTCCGGGATCGCCCGATCGCTCGGCCAATTCCGGTTCCAGGATATAACGATGATCTCATGGCCGTCGCGGGAAAGCGTTTTACACATCAGCCGATGGCGCGGGATGAAATCGGCATAGCAGCAGATGAAGATCAAGCGTTTCATGTGGAATAGGGGTCCGCGAGCGACGTAATCTGACCGTAGTCTCCGTTCGGGCGGGTGATCTCAACTGGCCCAGCGGACCCGCGGCATGATGCGCTTCCGATCGATCCGATCTCGGTAGGGTAGCACCCGTTGGAGCATGTCCGTGAGCACCTCTTCGGTCAGGTAATGCGGTCGCAGCCCGAGTTCGATCAGGCCGCTGTGCCGCGGATTGTAGTAGTGCTCTTCCAGCTCCTTGCGCGGATTGGGAATGGACTCCACGGCGACCTCGATTCCAAGGCCATGCGCCGCGCGCTTCACCGTGTCCGCCAGCTCGTTGACCGTAAATTGCTCAGTGAGCTGGTTGAAAATGCGTAGTTGTCCCGGTTCCGATGGGTGGGTCGCGGCCAGCTCGACACACTGCAATGTGTCGTTCAGGTTGAGATAGCCGCGGGTCTGCCCGCCCCGTCCATAGACCGTAAGCGGGATGCCGGCGACGGCCTGTACAAGGAACCGGTTGACCACGGTCCCGAAGATGTCGTCGTAGTGGAAGTTCGGCAGCAGCCGCTCATCGAGGTCGGCCTGTGCGGTGGACAACCCGTAAACCGGGCCCTGCATGAGATCGGTCACGCGCAGCCGGTAGGTACGGACATAGAACCAGAGCAGATCCGTGTCTAGTACTTTTGTCGTGTGATACAAGCTGCCCGCTTGGCGCGGGTATAGAAACTTGTCTTTCCGACCATGGTGCTCAATCTCTATCCAGCCTTCCTCGATGTCGATGTTCGGTGTTCCGTATTCGCCCATCGTGCCGAGCTTGATGATGTGGCACTGTGGCGCATGCTCCAGCACCGCCCAGATAACGTTGAAGGTCACGCGCAGGTTGTTTTGCAGCGTCAGGTTTGCCTCCTGAAAGCCGATCATCGAATAGGGGGCGGAGGGCTGTTCCGCGTAATGGATAATCGCTTGCGGGTCGAAATCCCGGACGATGCGAGAGAGGAGGGCGTAGTCCGCGCAATCGGCAATCTCCACATGCAGGCGTATCCCCGTGGCAGACTCGAAGATCCGCGCTCGCTCATTAAGATTCGGCGTCGGGATCAGCGCTTCCGATTCGGTCTCCATGGCGATACGCCGCCTGAGATAGTTGTCCACTAGACACACGTCATGGGATTTTGCTGCGAACGCCATGGCGGTCGGCCAACCCAGGTACCCGTCCCCACCTAGTATCAATACGCGCACGTCAAATGCCCCCCCGTTCGGCTACTTGCAAAACACTGTTCCGCTCGATGAACTCCTTGATCTGATCGATGGTCATCGGTTCCATGTTTGCGCTGGTGTATGGCACCTCAACGCGACTGCTAACGACCTCAGGGTAACTGTAGTCGATGTCCTCGTAGACATGCCGGAACGCGGGCGGGATAGCGTACATTTCGCGTAGCTCAAGCGCTCGGTTCGTTTCCTCTGCCGTCATCAACTCTTCGTAAAGCTTTTCTCCGGCCTTGGCGCCAATCTCGCGGATCTCTATGGAGCGCTCATTGGGGCCGGCCAGCAGATCAATCATGGCCCGCGCCAAGTCGTCAATCTTGAGCACCGACATCTTCGTGACAAACACCTCCCCGCCCCTGGCCAGCTCAGCGGTACGCAGGACCAGTCGTGCGCTGTCCTCAATGGTCATTACGAAGCGGGTCATGCGCGGATCGGTAAGCGTGATCGGGCCGCCGGCCCGGATCTGCTTGTAGAAGAGTGGTACCACCGATCCGCGCGAGCCGATAACGTTACCAAAGCGCGTCGAGGAGAAGATCGTGCGCTGGGATCCCTTTAGACTGTTGGCGGCGCTCACGAGACGTTCGCTCATGAGCTTGGAGGTACCCATCACGCTGGTCGGGTTTACAGCCTTGTCAGAGCTGGTGAAGATGACACGCTCCACGTCATGCGCGAGCGCAGCGTTCACAACGTTTTTTACGCCGAGGATGTTGGTTTGCACAGCGTCGAAAGGCGAGCGTTCGCACAACAACACGTGCTTGAGCGCCGCGGCGTGTAAAACGACATCGACCCCCTGCATCATACTGTCCATCTTATCCGGATCGCGCACATCGCCCACGTATGCGTGAAAACTACTGCGCTCGGCATCGCTCCCCCGCGCGTAGGCGCGGTACGCCACGCCGAACTCTTCTTCCAGGTTGAACACCTCGGACTCGTTGCTGTCGACGACGCGTAGCCCCGCGGGCCGTTGCCGCAAGGTGTGACGGATAAGCTCGCGCCCCACCGTGCCTGCACCCCCCGTTAGCAGGACCGTCTTGCCGGTTAGCAGGTTCATGGCGTGCTTACCGCGTCCCGTACCCATGTGATGATACAGTCTTGGGTATCCGCATCTAGATACGGATGCATCGGTAAACTCAGTACTTCGGCCGCGAGCTTTGCGGATGTCGGCAAACCGCCCGGACTCGTCGGGTAATGCAAATATGCCGTCTGGCAGTGGAGCGGTTTGGGATAGTAAATGGCGGTCGGAACTTTGTGCTCCTTCAATCGCTCCGCTAGCCGATCCCGCTGTTCAGTACGGACCGTATATTGCGCCCAGGCACTAACCGCGCCGCTGGCAATCTTTGGTGTGACGACCACATCACCCAGTGCCTCGTTATATCGCCGGGCCACGCGCTGCCGGGCCTCGATTTCCTCTTCGAATATACCTAGTTTTTCAATCAGTATCGCCGCTTGCAAGGTATCGAGGCGGCCATTGACGCCGATGCGTACATTGTCATATTTGTCTTTTCCTTGACCGTGAACCCGCAGCGATCGAAACACATCAGCAGTTTCAGTGTCATCGGTGAACAATGCCCCGCCGTCGCCGTAGCATCCGAGCGGCTTGGCTGGGAAGAAACTCGTGGCTGTGATCGGCGCCATGGTCCCTACACGCCGGCCTGCCCGTGCACCGCCAAAGCTTTGTGCCGCATCGGCAATGATATATAGATCGTATTCCTGTGCGATCCGGCGTACCTCATCGTAATCAACAGGTTGCCCAAAGAGATCGACCGGGATGACCACCCGTGGTCTGAGGCCTAGCTTTTTTGCGACCTCTATGGCTGCTCTGAGACTAGCCATACTGATCAAATAATTGCCTTCGTTGATATCCACAAAAACGGGGGTAGCGCCTAAAAGCACGACGACCTCGGCTGTGGCAACAAACGTAAACGAGGGCACAAAGACAGCATCGCCTGCTTTCACACCGAGCGCCATTAATGCTATCAGCAGCGCATCGGTACCGCTGGCGCAGCTTACGACGTGCTTAGCTCCACTGAAAGCTGCCAACGCTTGTTCTAGTTCTTCAACCTCGGGGCCAAGAATATAGTTCCCATGCGCCAGCACCCGTTTTAATGCCTCGTCAATCCGGTGCTGAAGCCGGTTTTGCTGTGTTTTTAGATCGATAAATTGAATCGAATCGGTGATGCTCATGTAATTCGTTTTCCTGAATTCTCAAAACTACGAGCTAGCCGCACTTTTCTCCCTCGGAAAGATCGTATTGCGTTACCCTGCGGTGTCCCCGGCGCCATGACCGCGCATCGTGACGCGATGAGCCCGTATCTCTAGGCTTGCCGATGGCGGCGCTCCCTTCAATAGCGCCGGTGTCAAAATTCGCTCTCGTGGGACCGCTTGACCCAAAGCTTCCACAAATTCCGTGATGCCATCAAGCTGGGTTACCACGTAGAAATCGCACGGGGGAAGGTCTTCAAACCGTTGCCACACGGGCAAATCGAGGAACCGCGTCTCGGCGTGGCGGGGGTCATAAGTGCCTAGCAAGGTGATACCGTGCTCACGCGCCCTTAACGAGGCAATCTCGGCGAGCTCTGAGACGCCGCATAGCAGGACCCGCGTACGGCCGTTCGCCGCGCAGGTCTGAAACACCTCTACACAGGAGAGCGCCGCCTGGCGGTAAAACTCGAATGAGTGCGATAGGTATTTCGCCGTGAGCCGGCTTTTCTCGGCAAAACCTTTACGGGTCAAGTAATAGAAATACCGGTTCGCCGGCGCCAGCTTGATCTTGATCAGGCCTTTGCGAACGCAACGCTTGACATAGAGATTCGCAAGGCCCAGGGCGACCCCTAGCCGTTGCGCGAGATGCCGCTGCGTGAGGGAATCGCCTCCATCGACAGCAGCAAGCAATTCTAGAGTCAACGCCTCTTCTCGATCTTTACCGTTCACTTTGTGAACACTATAATTCTAGGTGAGTTCTAGCGTCAACCACTTCCGATGACTGAGTCTGATACAATTTTGGTAAACGCCGCGCCAACTCTTCCGTGGAAACGCTTCTTTATTGGATCGCCGAGCAACGGACGACTTGCGGGTTTCCCGCTGCGGAACAGGCCCTGGAGGAGCCGGACGGCCTCCTCGCCATCGGCGGCGATCTCGGCAGCCGCCGCTTGCTCGAGGCCTATCGCCGTGGGATCTTTCCCTGGTACGAGAGCACGCAGCCGATCCTGTGGTGGTCGCCGAACCCGCGCAGCGTATTATTCCCGGAGGGATTGGCGATTTCGCGCAGCCTGCGGCGCAGCCTCAAGCGATGCGCGTACGAAATTACCATCGACCGGAGTTTTCCAGAGGTCATCCAGGCCTGCGCGGAGCCCCGCAAGGATGGCCAAGGAACTTGGTTAACGCCCGCGATGATCGACGCGTATACTGCCTTGCACCGAGAGGGTCATGCGCATTCCATCGAGGCATGGAATGACGATCGACTGATCGGCGGGCTCTACGGCATTTGCATTGGCCGTGTCTTTTTTGCTGAATCGATGTTCAGCCGCAGGCCCGATGCGTCCAAGATCTGCTTGGTGCGGCTCGCGCAGCATTTACTTACATGGGATTTCAAACTAATTGACTGTCAGGTGCATTCCCAACATATCGAGCGTTTGGGGGCTCTTCGGATCCCCCGTAGCCAATTCATCGCAATGCTCGATCGTTGGTGCCCGGCATTGATAAGCGAAAACGCATGGCAGAGCAATCCAGAAGACCGGCCTCCCGCACGGCGTTCCATATAACGCCGCCGCATCCGTGCAGTTATTTGCCGGAGCAACGGGCGGCCACGCTGTTTGCCGATGCGGTTGTCCCCATGAACAATGGCCTCTATTCGGCCTTGCTTGCCAATGGATTCCGGCGCAGCGGAGAGTACCTGTATCGGCCGCAATGCCCGGCTTGCCGCGCCTGTGTTCCGGTACGGGTAGCGATCGACTCATTCCGCCCGAACCGTAACCAAAGGCGGACCTGGTTGCATAACCAAGATTTGGAAGTCCGTCCGGCCGCACCCGCCTTTACCATGGACCATTATTCTCTCTACCGCCGCTATGTGTCGGCCCGGCACCCCGGCGGCGACATGGAAGACCTCACGCCTGAGCGGTTTATCAACTTTCTGGCCGCGCGGTGGGCGAACACGTTATTCTACGAATTTCGGCGCGGTATCGACTTAGTTGCGGTGGCGGCCGTCGATCGTATCGATGATGCGCTGTCCGCCGTCTACACCTTTTTCGACACCGATGAGGAACGCCGTAGCCTCGGACGTTACGCCGTACTGTATGAAATCGAGCAGGCCAGGACGGAAGGCTTACGCTGGCTTTACCTAGGATACTGGATAGATGCCTGCCGAAAAATGCGCTATAAGGCCGAGTTTCAACCCCTAGAGTACTATTGCAACGGACGCTGGACTCCAAGCGCCAAGAGCATTTAGGGAAACTCTGAATAAGCTACTGCGCCGCCCATCTGCTTTGTCGCGTGCTCGCTCGCCGCTCGCCTATCTACATGATATGTCTCGCGTCTCGCTGTGCGGCTTCGCGCAGCTGGCCGTGCTCATAACACTTATTCAGAGTTTCCTTAGATAAAAACGCTTTCCTTGCGCTCGGCGTTTTGCGCTATACCCCCAATTGGGCCACAATGCGCCGTTTCCCACCGCCAGGACTTACAACCGGAGATCATGGCAAAAGAAGAACACATTGAAATGGAGGGCAAGGTCGTTGAAACCCTACCCAATACCATGTTTCGCGTGCAACTCGCTAACGGGCATGTTGTGACCGCTCACATTTCCGGCAAGATGCGAAAAAATTACATTCGTATCCTCACCGGCGACACCGTGACCGTCGAACTGACACCCTACGACTTATCCAAAGGGCGTATTATTTATCGCGCTCGATAACTGCAGGACAGGGGGCGCGGTTGCGGATCGACCCACCTATCCGCTCAACGCTCACAACCTCTCAGGCCATCACGGCGACATCTTCCGCGTGCAGACCCTTTTGACCTTCCTTGACGGAAAACTCCACACGTTGTCCATCCTGTAAAGAGCGATAGCCGTCTCCCCGGATCGCACGAAAATGCACGAAGACGTCATCCCCCTTATCACGCTGTATAAAACCGTAACCCTTAGAGTTATTAAACCACTTAACCGTACCGTGTTCACGATCGGACATACTCAATCAACCTCACACATCAGAATGAAAACCACTTTAACAAACCGTTAAGATCCCGTTGGCGCCTGGAATCGGTGAGCCCTATCCGCGGCCCAACGAAATCGGTTCGTTAAACACACCTAACACCTTAGAAGCGCACCCGCCGTCGCTACGGCGAGCCGCACTGAAAAGCTTACAACATATACGCTCAACTGCAAATACTCATCCACCGGCGTGTGACAGAAGAAATGCGGTTCGAGCTAGGCGTCGGAGTGCGTCATACCGCACCGCGAGCGCAGTGCTCCTGCTCGAATACGCGCCGCATGTATTCCAGGTCCGAAGGAGTGTCGACGCCAGGTTCTATCTCGCGCTCCACGACGGCTACCGCGACGCGATAGCCATAGTATAAGGCGCGCAACTGCTCAAGCGCTTCGAGGTTTTCTAAAACGCAGGGTTCTAGCCGCGCTAAGCGCTTAAGGGTTTTAACGCGATAGGCGTACAAACCCAGGTGCCGCAAATAAGCGCGGTCCGCTAAGGACATCTCACTCGCCGCCGATTCGGCGCCGAATTGCTCGCGATCCCAAGGGATCGGCGCGCGGCTAAAATATAGCGCGTAGCCTTCGCGGTCCACCACGGCTTTGACGATATTAGGATCACGCAATGCAATCGCGCTGCCGAGAGGCGCGCATAGGGTCGCCAATTCAGCGCCTGGCCGGTCATCGAGCAGGCCGGCGACCTGGGCCAGCAACGCGGGCGCTACGCGCGGTTCGTCACCCTGTAGATTTACGATAATGGCATCTTCGTCTTCTTTCAAAGCCGCCGCCGCTTCCGCCAGCCGTTCCGTCCCGGAACGATGATGCGCAGAGGTCATGCAAACCCTTGCCCCGAAACCGAGCGCGCACGCACGAATGCGTTCATCGTCGGTGGCAATGATCACCGCTGCGGCGCCGCTTTGTAGCGCGCGCTCATGAACGTGCTGGATGAGGGGCTTGCCTGCGATGTCCGCCAGGGGTTTGCCCGGCAAGCGAGTGGACTCGTAGCGCGCGGGGATGTAGACGCGAAAATCCAACTAGAGCTTCTCGTCCGGTGGAATACGGCGTGCTTCGTCCTCCAGCATCACCGGAATATCATCTTGAATCGGATAAGCTAGGCGGCAGGCGCGGCAGATAAGCTCGGCTTCTGCTCGCTTGTACAGCAGCTGGCCCTTGCATGAAGGACACACCAAGATCTCAAGAAGACGCTTGTCCATTGATCTTACTTTTCAACAGCGTAATAAATTTTTTTTCGAAGGCCGATGACAGCTCGGCTTGTATGGGAATATACCAAACATCGGCTGGTGCGAAGTGCCGACATTTTACCGCATCTTTCTCGGTCATGATGACAGGAAGCCCATCGGTGAACGCGAGATCGCGACGAGAAAAGCCGTAATGATCCGGAAACGGGTGCTCGATCGTCTCGATACCGAAGCCTCTTAAAAGTGAAAAAAAACAATCCGGGTGTCCGATCCCCGCAACGGCATGGACGCGCCGCCCGCGCAATTCATCCAAGGTGCGCACCGCCGTATCGTCAGCCACGGCGTTGGCTACCGAGGCTCGGTAGCTCATCGCATATTCGTTATCGAGGGCCTCACCACGGGTGACAATCATGTCGACGCGCATTAATCGATCGATCGGCTCGCGCAAAGGTCCGGCGGGTAACAGGCGGCCATTGCCGAAGCGGCGAACCCCGTCAACAACCGCGATTTCAACGTCCCTCGCGAGCGCATAATCCTGCAATCCATCGTCACACACGATCACATTGCATTTATCGTCGTCTAGCAACTGTTCAACGGCTTGTACGCGCCGGCGGCCGGCGGCCACCACGGGGCCGTTGCAACGCCTTGCGACGAGCACCGACTCATCGCCGACCTTGTGTGGATCGCTATCGGGTGCTACCCGCCGCGGCCAACTGGTCGACTGTCCCCCGTACCCGCGGGTCACGATCCCAGGGCGGTAGCCCTGGCGCCTGAGACAGTGCGCAAGCCAGATGACGAGCGGCGTTTTGCCCGTGCCGCCGACCGTGATGTTTCCGACGATAACGACCGGCGCCGCACAGGTGTACGGGCGCACCAGTGGGGTCGAATAAAGAAACCGTCTCGCGGAGGCCGCGCCGCGATAGGCCCAGCTCAACGGCGCCAACAAGGCGCACCAGCGATGCTGTCCGTACCAGGCGTTTTGTATCCGTTGTTCAAGAAACACCGCCCCAGTTTGTAGCAGGAACTCGCAGGAAGGTAAAGGGGCCGGCCCCAGGGCGGACCGGATGGGGATATACTTGCGAGATGATCCGCGCTAGGTGGCCATGAAATCAATTTGATTTCGCCACCACGGGGTATGAACCCCGTGG
>JBIMKC010000045.1:0-14834 GCA_043673925.1 Chromatiales bacterium
TTGATCTCCCTCCCGGATATCGCCCCATCAAGCCGTCGTTCCGCGCTCAACCCAGCGGCGGCGGTTGGGGCAAACCTTCCCGGATACGTTGCGAGAAGTCCGGCGCCTGGTCCGCCGCTTTCGCCTTGTCGACGATCAGGCTCGCCGCCTTGAGCTGCTCGAAGGGCATGCTGGTGTCGATGTTGCCGCGCTCGTAGAGCAGCTGGTCGCCGAGGCCGTTGACCAGAATACGGTAATCCCACGGCTGCGCCGCGCCGATGTGTTGCACGTTGAGCCGGATCCCCGTCGTGCAGTTGTCGAGCGCAGCGTTGTAGAACTCGGGGTGCGCCGCCAGCCGGTTGGCGTTCTCCAGGTATGCCACGAGCAGCTTGCGGGCTACGCCGGGGCGCGGGCGTATGTGGTACAGATAGACCTCCTCGCCGCGGTAGTTCGTTCGCACCCGCACGATGTCGCGTTCATCGGCGGCGATGTAGACGAGCTCGTATTCGCGGAAAAAGCCGCGCACAGCCGAGTACTCTTCGCCGCGCTCCTTGCGCGTCTCGATCGACATGGCGAGGTGCTGGCCGTCCTCGAACTGCCAGCTGACGACAGGGTGGGCGATGTACGGCGAGCCCCAGTACGAGATGAACATATCGACGCCGCGGATCTTCGAGAGATCGTAGGTGCGATCCTCCCAGAGATCGGTGAAGTCGGTTTCGGAGCGGTAATCGAAGTTGCGGACGTTGTGGACGACGAGCTTGTCGCCGTCGATCTCAGCCGTGGGTGCGCGGGCGACATCGGGCAGCCAGTCGCGATCGTTGGAAGGCCGGATGGTGCTCCACCAGATCAAGACAGCCCCCATGACCAGGAAGGCGATGCCCAGAGCGCGGCGGAAGGGGCGGACGAAGACGAGAACGGCGAGCATGGTGACGGCAAAGAGAACGGCGGTCCCTTGAGCGAGCCACGCCGGGCCGGGCAGGCGGAACGCCAGCGCCAGGCTCCACCAGGCGACGACCAGGACAACGGGAACGGCAACGAGGAAGCGGGCGAGAGGTTTCATCGGAGAGCTCGATTGGGAAGACGCTGTACCCAACCTTGATGCTATGAATCGCCCAAAGACGTCGCGAACGCAAAGGCTGCGGTTCCGAACCATTCAGAGGATTCCTTCGGCAGAAGCCATGCCAATCCGTTCGCAGCGGGCGCCAACGTCGTCCTCATGTCTCCAACATGCGAATCGGAATTTCAAAAACCCTTTTTCTTCTAAAGGGAAGATACGACTGAACCTATTAGCTGTCAAACGCGCGCTATCGTGGTCCAGAATCGGGGAAAGTGCGTATCCATTTAGCCCCACCTGAACCTATATGTTGTGGTCAGTTGCTTCGGTTGCCACCAATACGATGGTGGCCAGCATGCCGAGCAGCTCTCGAACGACTTGCAGAGGACTGAATATCTCAAGGTATCGGGTTATCGCGTGATTCGATTTTGGAATCATGAAGTGCTTGGAGATCCTGACGCGGTAGTTAATGGAATACCCATAGATTTTGCCGAGGAGCCAATCATTTCAGCCCGGCCGCTTTAACAGCCGCGCCCTGATCGGGTACATTGAGATCCATGACGGCTGAACGCGAAGTCCTGGTGCCCGATATCGGTGACTTCAAGGACGTCGATGTCATAGAAATTCTGGTCAAACCGGGCGACGCCATCCAGGTGGAGACGCCGCTCATCACTATAGAGAGCGATAAGGCGGCCATGGAAGTCCCCTCTCCCTATGCCGGGATCGTTAAAGACATCCGCGTCAAAGTCGGTGAAAAGGTAGCGGAGGGATCGGCAATCCTGGTATTGAGTCCGGCGGCGGACGATGCTCCGGCCCAGGACATCGCGGATATCTCGGCGCCAGTGACCTCACGACCCAGCCCGGCGCCCAAGGAAGATCCACGTCCTTTCGCCGCAACGCGGGTACCGCCGGCCGGGCTTCCGCAAGGTGCCGAGACGGTCCGCGGTAGCCGTTCGGCCCGCTCCCATGCCAGCCCCTCGGTGCGGCGGGCCGCGCGCGAGTTGGGCGTCGATCTTGGGCTCGTCCAAGGCAGCGGTCCCAAGGCCCGGATCCTGAAAGAAGATGTTAAAACCTTTACCCGCAAGGCGCTCTCCGGCGCTCACTCGGGCGGAGCGGCCGGTGTGATGCCGGCGGTCACGGCTGTGGATTTTTCTAAGTATGGCAAGACGGAATTGCGGCCGCTGTCGAGGCTCAAGCGCAGCACGGGACAAAACCTGCAACGCAGTTGGATCACCGTCCCGCAGGTCACGCAATTCGACGAGGCGGATATCACGGATCTTGAGGAGTTTCGCCGCTCGAAACTGCAAGAAGCCCAGACGCAGAATATCAAGTTGACCTATCTTGCCTTTCTGGTGAAAGCCGCGGTAGCCGCGCTTAAGCGCTTCCCCGAATTCAATGCTTCGCTCACGACCGATGGCGAGGCGCTGGTCCTTAAAAAATACTTCCACATCGGCATGGCGGTCAACACCGAACAGGGCTTACTCGCGCCCGTCGTTCGCGATGCCGATCAGAAGGGTCTGTTGCAATTGGCGGGAGAACTTCAGGATCTCGGCGCGCGGGCGCGTGAGGGAAAACTCGACTTGCGCGAGTTACAAGGCGGTTGCTTTACCATCTCGAGCTTAGGCGCCATGGGCGGTACCGGCTTTACCCCGCTCGTGAGCTTCCCCGAAGTTGCGATCTTGGGGGTATCGCGCGCGACGATGAAACCGGTGTACCGCGACGGGGACTTCATACCGCGACTCACCTTGCCGCTGTCGCTCTCATACGATCATCGCGTGATCGACGGTGTCGCCGCCGCGGCGTTCTGCCGCTATTTAAGCGAGGCGCTCTCCGATATCCGGGAGATCCTGCTCTGACCGGCGGCCGAGAAAACCGAAAGCATTCCTACTCGCAGGCGCAGGAAAGGACGGCTAATGGGCCACGGGATCTCGTAAACGGCCAACACGCGATGAACAAGCTAGCTTTTCTGTTCCCCGGACAGGGATCCCAATACACTGGCATGGGCAGGGATCTTTATGAGCACCATCCGGAAGTGCGAGCCCTGTTCGAGGAGGCGTCGGAAACCACGGCGATGAACATGACAGATCTCTGCTTCAAAGGCCCTGACGAAGTGCTGAAGCGTACCGAGAATGCCCAGCCCGCGGTTGCTCTTGTGAACGCCGCGTGCCTAAGCGTTCTGAAGCAGGAAGGCATAGCGCCGCATGCGCTAGCAGGCCATAGTCTGGGTGAATACACGGCGTTATACGCGGCGGGAGCAATGGCCTTCGGAACCATGATGGACCTGGTAAGAAAAAGAGCCCTTTTTATGCAGGAGGCGGCCGAGAAAAACCCTGGCACCATGGTGGCGGTCATCGGGTTGGAAGCCGAGAAGGTGGCCATGATCTGCAAGGAGGCACTCGCGGCAGGCTACGTCGCCCCGGCGAATTTCAACTCGCCTCTCCAGACCATACTCACCGGCGAGGCTAGCGGGATCGAAAAGGCGGTGGACCTTTTGAAGAAAGCCGGGGCGCGAATGGTCATCCCCCTCAAGGTGAGCGGTGCGTGGCACAGCAAGTTCATGGCCGCAGCCGGTGGGAGGATGAGAGCAGCCCTCGCAGACGCTGAAATCAACAAGGCGGAACTACCGGTGGTGGCGAACGCGACCGCTAGGCGGGTCTCGGCCCCTGAGGAGATCCGGGAGACGCTCGAGCGGCAGGTATCCGCGCCGGTCCTCTGGAGCGCATCGATGAGACGGTTTATTGACGACGGATTCACGACCTTCGTAGAGGTGGGGCCTGGAAAGGTGTTGAAAGGCCTGATGCGGGAGATCGCCAAACATGCCACGGCCTACAACGTGGAGAATACCGACACCTTGAATAAGTTTCTTGCGTCGGAAAAGGCGGACACCGCATAAGGGATGTTTTGGAAATCGAGGACTATGCTTCGCCCCGTGGTTCATACGAGATCATCGACGACCCTTCCCATGAGCGGCCTGAAACGTCTCCTCTCCGTCGGCCTCACCGCCGTCGGGGATGCGTGCCGGGTAGCCCGGAGTGTACAAGCCCGGCTGGAAACCACCCGCAAGATCGTAAAGAGCGACAAGAGCCCTGTCACGGTCGCCGATTTCGCGGTGCAGTCAATCGTGGCGCAGCGGCTGGTGAAGTCGTTGCAGGATACCCTCCTGGTGGGTGAAGAGAGCAGCGCGATATTGCGATCGGACGCGGAGATGCGCGCGGCCGTGGTTCACGCCGTGCGTGAGGTGTGGCCGGAGGCGCGGGGGAGTGATGTGCTCGCGGCCATCGATCTCGGCAACCACGATGCCACGGCACGGGCGTACTGGACCGTGGACCCCATCGACGGCACCAAGGGCTTCCTACGCCGCGGGCAATACGCCGTCTCTCTCGCCTACATCGAAGCCGGCGAAGTGGTGGTGGGAGTGATGGGATGCCCGAACCTCTCGGCCGATTTTGACCGCCCCTTCGATCAACCTGATCCGAACGGGCTCATCTTCTCGGCGATCGCGGGCGGTGGCTGCTTCGTGCGTCCGGCGAGCGCCGCTCACGCACCCCCCCAACGCCTCGAGGCCAGGGCCTACCACGGAGCAATGCGGGTGTGCGAATCGGTCGAATCGGAGCATTCCAATCAGGGGGACGCGGCGCGCGTGATCGCCGCACTCGGCGGCGGGGGCGCGGCCGCGCGGCTCGATAGCCAGTGCAAATATGGCGTCGTCGCCCGCGGACAAGCCGATGCCTATCTGCGCTTGCCGACGCGTGGCGATTACGTTGAAAACATCTGGGACCACGCTGCGGGGATGTTAATCGCCGTCGAGGCCGGCGTAATCGTCACCGACATCGACAACAAGCCCCTCGACTTCTCGCGTGGTATGGGCCTGGCGGCCAACCGCGGCATCGTTTGCGCCGCGCCGCGGTTTCACGAGGAGATCGTCGCACAGGTCCGGGCGCTGGGGATCTGATCCGCCGGGTCTACGCTTTGAGGGGTTTATAATGAACGCGATGGGGCTGATCCGCATCGCCGCCGAGCCGGCGATGCCGGTCCGCTTCATAATCGGCATAGTTGCCTTCAAACCACATTACCTGGCTGTCGCCCTCGAAGGCCAAGGTATGCGTGGCCACGCGGTCCAAGAACCAACGATCGTGCGAGATCACCACCGCGCAGCCGGGGAAATTCAGCAACGCCTGCTCTAGGGCCCGGAGCGTCTCGACATCGAGATCGTTGGTCGGTTCATCGAGGAGTAACACATTCGCGCCCTGGCGCAGGACTTTGGCGAGATGGACGCGATTGCGTTCGCCCCCTGAGAGCGTTCCTACCCGCTTTTGCTGATCCGCCCCCTTAAAATTGAACCTGGCCACGTACGATCGCGACTGACACTCGTAGCTACCCACGCGTAGTAGGTCTTGCCCATCGGAGATCTCCTCCCACACGGTTTTTTTGGCAGCCAACGCATCGCGGCTCTGGTCGACACAGGCGAGCACCACGGACTCACCCGTGCGGATCTCGCCCGCATCGAACGCTTCCCGCCCGGCGAGCAGCCTGAACAAGGTCGTCTTGCCGACGCCATTCGGGCCGATGACGCCGACGATGCCTCCGGGAGGCAGCGTAAAGCTCAGATCATCGATGAGCAGCCGATCCCCGTAGGCCTTGCGCAAATGCGAGACCTCGATCACTAAATCGCCGAGCCGCGGACCCGGCGGGATATAGATCTCGTTGCTCTCGTTGCGGCGCTGATAGTCCTGTGAGGCAAGCTCCTGAAAGCGTTGCAGGCGAGCCTTGCTCTTTGCGTGCCGTCCTTTCGGGTTGGTGCGAACCCATTCGAGCTCGAGCAGCATGGCCTTGCGGCGGCCCTCCGCTTGTTTCTCTTCGCGTTCGAGCCGTTGCTGTTTCTGTTCCAGCCACGAGGAATAGTTCCCTTGCCAGGGGATCCCGTAACCCCGGTCGAGCTCCAAGATCCAGCCGGCGACATTGTCCAGAAAGTAACGGTCATGGGTCACCGCGATCACCGTTCCCGGATAGCCGGCAAGGTAGCGTTCGAGCCAGGCTACGGACTCGGCATCCAAATGGTTGGTGGGCTCATCCAGGAGCAGCATGTCGGGATGCGAGAGCAGCAGCCGGCAAAGCGCGACGCGGCGCCGTTCCCCGCCGGAGAGTTGAGTCACATCGGCGTCCCAGGGCGGTAGCCTGAGCGCGTCGGCGGCGATCTCAAGCGTGCGCTCGAGCTCCCAGGCGCCGGCCGTGTCGATCGCCTCTTGCAGCGTGGCCTGCTCCTCGAGCAGCCGGTTCATCTCCTCATCGCTCATCGGCTCGGTGAAACGCATCGAGATTGCATTGAAACGGTCGAGGAGCGCTTTACTCGCCGCAATGGCCTCTTCCACATTAGCGCGCACGTCCTTGCCGGGATCGAGCCGCGGTTCCTGGGAAAGGAAACCGATGGCGATCCCCGGTTGCGGGATCGCTTCCCCGTCATAGTCCTTATCCATACCGGCCATGATGCGCAATAAGGACGATTTTCCGGCCCCGTTGAGTCCCAGCACGCCGATCTTCGCGCCCGGGAAGAAACATAAGGAGATATCGCGTAGAATCACCCGCTTGGGGGGAACCACCTTGCCGACGCGATTCATGGTATAAACGTATTGAGGCATGACGCAATTCACGAGACTGATTAAAAGCGGCCAATTATAATGAGACGCGTATCAAAGGCGAATTTACTCAAGGGGTAGGGCATGTTCGGCAGGTACACGACCATCCCGCATCCCCGCGAGGCGCTGCCAGGACGCGCGGGACAGGTGGCCGTCGCGGCTACTCATTTCGTGAACGGGCGCCCGCTGCAACCGCCTTTTCCGGCGGGGTTGGAGCGGGCTTTGTTCGGACTTGGATGCTTTTGGGGCGCGGAACGAAAATATTGGCAGACGGGCGGTGTCTACTCGACGGCGGTGGGCTACGCCGGCGGTTCCACACCAAATCCGACCTACGAGGAGGTATGCAGCGGGATGTCCGGACACGCCGAAGTGGTGTTCGTCGTCTTCGACCCCAAGGCCGTGAGCTACGAAGTCTTGCTCGGGCTCTTCTGGGAATCACACGATCCGACCCAAGGCATGCGTCAAGGCAATGATGTGGGGACGCAGTACCGCTCGGCGATTTTTTTTTACCAGCCCGCACAGGCCCGGGCGGCGCAGGTGAGCAAAACCGCTTACCAAGCGCTTCTGACCAGAGCGGGTTTCGGGAGTATTACCACCGACATCCTGCCCGCGCCTGAATTTAATTATGCCGAGGATTACCATCAGCAATACCTGGCGAAAAATCCACGGGGTTACTGCGGCCTGGACAGCACCGGGCTAAGTTGTCCAGTTGGGCTCGTGAAGTAGGACGATCGTCCGATCAGAAGCTTGCGGCTATGCTATGCTTATTAGTCGGGAGTGGAGACTGCGGCGTAGCGGAAGCGTCGCACGCAGGGTCGACGGGCCTGGCGCGCGCTTCAATGCGACGCCCAAGTATCCAACCCGCAGGCAAGGCTGCTATATTTATAGACGCACGACTAACCGCTAATTGATAACGATAATTTAGAGGAGGTGTTCTATGGTCTGGCTGATTCTAGGTATCGTACTAGGTCTCTACCTAGGCGCTAAATTTCACGCCAAGCTTATGCCGATGGTGACGACGATCGACTCTTGGGTCGAGACGGCGAAGAAAATCATCATGAAAGAGGGCGGCGAGGAGAAGCCGCAGCATTAGGTCTTGAAGAAGACGGAGGACGTCGCCCGCAGCGTGCGGGCGACGTGCCGGCTGCAATTGACCGAAGCCGGACAAATCGAACGCATAATGCAAGATTTCGGGGTGCAGCCGGAGGAATAGCTAGCGCGCTTGCTGGCGCATTTCGGGGAGTTGAACGGGCGCTTCGCCCGGCGGTTTCGGCCATGCATTGAGCAATGCCTTGACCAGCGTCGCGAGCGGAATCGCGAAGAACACCCCCCAAAACCCCCAGAGCCCGCCGAATACCAGCACGGCAAGGATGATCGCCACCGGATGGAGATTCACGGCTTCCGAGAATAACAGCGGCACGAGCAGGTTGCCGTCCAAGCCCTGGATGACGGCATAGGCGACCATGAACCAGGCGAAATCCGGCCCCCAGCCCCACTGGCCGTAGCCGGCGAAGGCTACCGGAAAGGTCACCGCCACGGCGCCGATGTACGGGATGATCACCGACACCCCGACGAGCACCGCGAGAAGCGCGGCGTACGACAAGCCCATGAGCGCGAAAATGACGTAGGTGACGACACCGACGATGAGAATCTCGTTGATCTTGCCGCGCACGTAGTTGCCGATCTGATCATCCATCTCGCGCCAGACCTTGAGCAAGAGCCTGCGATCCTGCGGCAGAAAATCCCGCGCCCAGCCGAGGAGGAGGGCTTTGTCCTTGAGGAAGAAGAACACGAGCAGAGGACCCACGATCAAATACACCAGGGCGATGATGAGGGTGGGGATGGACGCCAGGGAGAGGGACAAAACGTTTTCACCAAACTCGGCGATGCTTCGCCGCATCATCGTCATCAGCTCTTCGACCTGCTCGACGGATACGAAAGCCGGATAGGACTCGGGCAAGGTCAGCAAGGTGGTGCGCCCGTCGTTGATGAGATCTGGAAGCTCCTGGAAATATTCCGCGACCTGGTGGTAGAGGAGAGGAATGAGCCCCAGGACCAGGAACAGCAGGACCGTCAAGAACAGGAGAGACACCACCACCACGGCGATGATGCGCGAGCCCCACGCCTTTTGCAGATACTGCACCGGCCCTTCCAAGAGGTAGGCGATAATGATCGCGGCCAAGAACGGCGCCAACATGTCGCCCATGACGAGGATGACGCTGAAGGTCACCGCCATGAACACCGCCAGCAGCGCCGCCTGGGGATCGGAGAAATTTCTGCGATACCAGTCTTGAATGAAGTTGATCATGGTGCCCTTATACCGGATGTACGCAGTTCAGACCTTATCGCCGGTTCCGGCCTGAACCGGCCATAGTTTACCCGGAATCATTCGGCCGGCGTAATCCGAAGCCGCCCCGAACCGCGGCGAACGGAATTGGTACAATGGGGCGCTATGGCATGGTGGGGCAAAATTATCGGGGGCGCCTTCGGCTACATGCTGGGCGGGCCCCTTGGGGCCATGCTCGGGGCGGCGCTCGGGCACAATGTGGATGAAGGCCTCGCGCGGCCCTTCGAGGGCGCGCGCCCCGGCGCTCCCGACGCCCGCGAGAGCGTTCAGACGGCCTTCTATACCGCGACCTTCGCGGTGATGGGACATATCTGCAAGGCCGACGGACGGGTCACGGACCGCGAGATCAAGCTGGCGCACAGCGTGATGGGGCGGATGGATCTGTCCCCGGATCAGATGCAAACCGCGATGCACTTATTCAGTGAAGGCAAGTCCCACGACTTCCCCCTGGATGCGGTCTTGGCGCAGCTTCGCCACGAAATCCGCAACCGGCACAGCCTCATGCGCATGTTCCTCGAGATCCAGCTCGCGGCGGCATGGGCGGACGCTCACCTCGATCCCGCCGAGCACCGGCTCCTGTTGTATGTGTCCGACCGGCTCGGGTTCTCGCGCCTGGAATACCAGCGTCTGGAAGCGATGGCGCGCGCGGAAGCCGGTCACAGGTGGCGTTCGCGCACCGAGGCCCCGCGGGAAGCGCGGGAAGAGTATAGCGAGGACGATGCCTTCACGATCCTGAACCTGACGGCGACCGCGACCAATGATGAAGTCAAGAAAGCCTATCGCCGGCTCATGAGCCAACATCACCCGGATAAGCTTGTGGCGAAGGGGCTGCCGGAGGAGATGATCAAGATCGCGACGCAAAAAACCCGCGAGATCCGCGCCGCCTATGAGCGCATCCGCGAAGCGCGCGGATTTTAGCCGTCATGGCGCCTCTTGAGCCCCAAATGCGCGCGGACCTTGCCGTGGCCCAGGTGCTCGGCGCGCACTACACGACCATGAACCGGCACGAACGCGGGTTGCTAAAAGGCGCGGACTCCGAGGCGCTACACGACTTCCGCGTCGCGATCCGCGCTTCGCGTTCCATCTTGAACCAGACGCGCGGTGTGTTCCCCGAGCGCGCCTACCAGCGCTTCCGCGGTGTTCTCGCGTGGCTTGCGGGGTGTACCGGCGCGGTGCGCGATCTCGACGTCTTTCTGGAAAAAATGCCTGAGTTCCGCCACATGATCCCGGCGGCCCTGAACGAAGGACTCGCGCCCTTAGAGGCCGTGCTCCATGAGGCCCAGGGGATCGAGCAGGAGCGGCTCGCGAGGACCTGCGCGGCCGGGCGTTACGCCGGTTTCAAACGCGCTTACGGCGCGTTTCTCGGCGAACGGGCGGCACATGCTTGCCGGACCCCTCGCGGCAACGAACCGATCATGGCGCTCGCGAGCCGTGCCATCCGCAAACGCTATCGTAAGGCGCTGGCCGGAGGACGGCATGCGGGGGAGGGTGCGACCGGCGCAACCCTGCACGAACTGCGCAAGAGCGGTAAGAAATTGCGCTATCTGATCGAATCGTTTCGGGAGTTCTACCCCGATGAGGAGGTTCGCGATGTGCTCAAACTGCTCAAGGAACTGCAAGAGGTGCTAGGGCGGCTCGTGGATTTGAATGTCCAGCGGCGTTTACTGAGGGCGTGGCTGCCCCGGGCCGAGGCGGCCCGCGGGCTCCCGCCGGCGGCCCTTATGGCCGTGCAGACGCTGGACGTGCTGATGTTGCAGGACGAGCTTAAGACACGCGGGTCGTTCGCGGAGCGCTTCGCGAGCTTCGCGAGCAGGGAGACGCGGGAGCGCTTTGAGCGCCTATTCGGCGAGGGCTAGCGCCTTGAACTACGCTCGCTTAGCGGCGGACATCAAAGCTTGGGGCCGAGATCTCGGTTTTCAGCAGATCGGCATCGCCGGGGTCGATCTCGGCGACGACGAGCACCGCCTCCGAGACTGGCTCGCCGCGGGTTATCACGGCGAGATGCGCTACATGGCGCGGTACGGCACGAAAAGAAGCCGCCCGGATGAGCTGGTGCCGGGGACACTGCGGGTGATCTCGGCGCGCTTGGACTATCTACCGCCGGGCGCGGCTTCAGCGCAAGCCATACTCGACAACCCGCGTTTAGGCTACATCGCCCGCTATGCCCTCGGCCGTGATTACCATCGCGTGCTCCGGCAACGGCTGCGGCGCTTGGGCGATCGGATCGGGGCGCGCGCCGGGCCCTGCGGTTATCGCGTGTTCACAGACAGCGCCCCGGTCCTGGAAAAGGCCTTGGCGCGCAACGGCGGTCTCGGCTGGATCGGCAAACACACGAACCTGATTAATCGCCAGGCCGGTTCCTGGTTTTTTCTCGGTGAGATCTATACCGATCTGCCGCTGCCGATCGATCCGCCTCACGCCGCGAACCACTGCGGCCGCTGCAGCGCGTGTATCGAAATCTGCCCGACCCAAGCGATCCTCGGGCCTTATCGGCTCGATGCCCGGCGTTGTATTTCCTATCTCACGATCGAGCTTCGCGGTCCGATCCCGGAGCCGCTGCGGCCCTTGATCGGCAACCGCATCTTCGGTTGCGACGACTGCCAACTGGCCTGCCCTTGGAACCGCTTCGCGCGCTTGAGTTGCGAGACCGATTTCAAACCCCGCCATGGATTGGATGCGCCCGATCTCATCGCTCTGTTTAATTGGACCGAGGAGGTGTTTCTGAAAAACACCGAAGGTTCCGCGATCCGGCGCATCGGTTACGACGCTTGGCTACGCAATATCGCCGTGGCCTTAGGCAATGCGCCCGCCTCGCCCGAGGCCGTCGCGGCCCTGGAGCAAAGGCGCGCGCATCCCTCGGCGCTGGTCCGCGAGCACGTCACCTGGGCGCTCACTCGGCACGCCACCGGGGTGCCGCGCGCAGGATCAAGGCTCTAAGGATCAACGGAGGTTCTCTATGGTCACCGGCTCGAGCGGCTGCGCTAGTTCGAACCCGTAGACGCGCGAGTAGAAATAGAGCTCGGCATCCAGGGTGCGTTTGATGTTCTTGGCCTGGCGAAAGCCATGCTGTTCGCCCCCGTAGGCGAGATAGGCCACGGGCAATCCCTTACTCCGCAAGGCGGCGACCATCCTCTCGGCTTGGTCCGGCGGCACCACCTTGTCCTCCAAGCCCTGGAAGAAGATCACGGGACAAGACAGACGCTCCGGCGCGTGGATCGGTGAGCGTGCGCGGTAAAGATCGGCGCGCGCGGGGTAAGCGCCGATGAGCTGGTCGAGATAACGCGATTCGAACTTGTGCGTATCGCGGGCCAAGGCTTCGAGATCGCTGACGCCATAGTGACTCGCGCCGGCGGTAAACACGGCGTGAAACGTGAGCGCGGCGAGCGTCGTGAAACCCCCGGCGCTGCCTCCGCGAATGGCCAGCCGCTTGGGATCGACCGTGCCTCGGCGGACCAAATGCAGCGCGCCATGGATGCAATCCTGGACATCGACGATCCCCCACTGACCGTAGAGCCGTTCGCGATAGGCGCGGCCGAACCCGGTGCTGCCTCCGTAATTGACATCCAGGACCGCGAATCCTCGGCTGGTGAAGAATTGTGTCGTGAGCTTCAAGCCGTTGTTGGTTGCGGCCGTGGGCCCCCCGTGGCTAGTCACGAGGAGTGGCGGGAGCTGGTCCGCCCGGCCCGTGAAGTCCACATTGGCGGGCGCATAGAAAAACCCGTGTGCGCTACGGCCGCCCTCGGTCGGAAACTCGATCGGCTCGCCGGCCGAAACATAGCCGGGGTCGAGCTCGAGATCACTGGAGCGTTTCAGAACGCGCGTGCGACCAGCGGCGAGGTTAATCGTAACGACGGAAGGAAACTCCGTGGGCGAGGCGCCAATAAACGCTATCTCGCGCCCATGTGAGCGCAGCGAACCGATGGCGGTATAGGGTAACTCGATCGCGTGCAACTTGCCCGAGTCCACATTTAGGAGTGCGAAGTGGCTGGATCCGCCTTGTATATACGTGCAAGCGATCTCATGGGGCGATAGCGGCGCATAGGTGCTCTCGCCGAACACCCACTGGGGAAGGCCGAACTCCGCTTCCATCGGCATCAGCGCCTTGACCTCGAGATCGGTCCAACAATAAAGGTTCCACCACCCGCTCCGATCGGAGACGAAAAAAAGGCTGCGGCCGTCCTGGGACCACTCGGGCTGGAAGATCGATTCCTTGGGACCGCCCGCGATGCGCCGCGCATCGCCCAAGGAACCATCATCGCGCACGCTTGAAACCCAGAGCTCGGTCCCGTCCCAAGGCATGTTCGGGTGATCCCAACAGAGCCAACAGATGCGCCGGCCATCGGGGCTCAGGTGGGGGTTGGAATAAAAATCCGCGCCCGAGACCAGCACCTGCGCATCTTTGCTGCCGGTAAGCGATAGCGCGACCACGGCATTGCTGGGTTCCCGGTCGGGATCGGAATGGTCTTCGCGCACGCAGATCAGGCGTTGCCTTATTCGATCGAGGGCGGCATCGGCGTAGCGAAACGCGCCTTCGGGCGTGAGGGTCTGCGGTGGAGCACCGGGCATGACGCAGTAGATGCGTTGGTCTTCGAAGTTCGAAAAATAGACGATCCCATCCGCCGCGAGGAAAGCTCCACCGCCATACTCGTGAACGCGCGTACGGGCATTGAACGGCGGCGGTACCAGCGCCGATACCGCCTGCCCGTCGTAACAAACGATGACGCCGCGGCCGCCTTCCTCGGGCCGCATCTCGTGCCAATAAAGATTCCGGCTGTCGGACTGAATGCCGCCGATGCCGATGGACTTGGCGACGATGAGATCACTTGTGATCGGCGAGGCCCAGGAACCGTAGGGTCGGATCAGCTTTTCCGCCACGGGTGTAAGTCTGGCGATTTACTTGCCCTTATCCAGGATCTCGTAGCTTAACGCCCCCGAGGGACAGCGCTTAACCTGGTTCACGATCTCTTCAACGGGCGCGCCGTGTATATTGATCCATGGCTCCCTGGCTATGTCGAATACCCCCGGAAGCTCACGTACACAGTTTCCGGCGTGAATACATATCTTAGGATCGTAACGCACGACGAGCTTATCCGATCTATATTCTTGCATTGGCCACCTCCAAAATTACCATTCGCGGCCACGATTTTCGGTTTATCCGCGGGATCGGGTCGACAAGCTAAGTATAGCGCTTGCGTATGCTGAAAATGACGCACTCCGTTCACATCATCGGCAGCCGCGGCCCGGGCGGGGCCGAGGGGTTCTATTACCGGCTGGTGACGGGGCTTGCCCGGAGCGGCTTTCCGGTCCATGCGATTAATCCGCCGGCGAGTGAAGTCGGTAAGCGGCTTGACGGCGCGGTCCCGCAAGCACATGTGCGGATGCTTGGAGCCTGGGACCTAGGCGCGCGTTTTCGGATCGGACAAATTATCCGCTCACTTCGGCCCGCGATCGTCCAAACCTACCTCGGCCGCGCCACACGGCTCACGCATATACCCGAGCGCTCGGGACCGATCCACCTCGCGCGGATCTGCGGCCACTACGACCTGAAAAGCTACCGGCATGCGCACGCTTGGGTAGGCTGCACGCGCGGGCTTTGCGACTACCTGGTCCGTCAGGGGATCCCGGCCGGGCGGGTTTTCTATATTGGAAACTTCGTCGACATCCCGGGGGAGCGCGATGTAGAAGACGCGTCGGCGCGACGAGAGGCCTTGGGGATCCCGCGCGAGGCCTACGTGGTCTTGAGCGTCGGGCGACTGCATCCGGTGAAAGGCATCGAGGTCTTGCTGCACGCGCTGGCGGATCCGCCCGCCTCCTTGCGTGG
>JBIMKC010000046.1:0-14703 GCA_043673925.1 Chromatiales bacterium
AGGTGCGCGATGGCGTAGGGCGCCATCAGCAGCTCATAGCCGTGAAGGCGCGGCAGCAGGCACTTCGGCACGTAGTCGTTCCAGAGCGCCTCAAACATTTTCTCGCCGTAGCCTTTCGCCTTCCATTTGGCGACCAGCGTCTTGTGAATCAGGTCGATGACCTCGACGAGGAATGTGCCGGTGCCGGTGGCGGGGTCGAGAATCTGGACGAAAGGGTGACCGGATGAGATGCCCTCGGGAATCTTGAGGCTCGTGTGGCGCTTCGCCATCTCACCCCAGGTCGTGGTATCAGCGAGACCATCGGCGAGCCCGAACTCGGTGCGCAGCAGGTCATCCACCGAGCGAACGATGTATGTGACGACCGGACGCGGGGTGTAGAAGACGCCGCGCTGCATCCGCTTCTTGGCGTCGTACTCTTTGAGGAACAGCTCATAGAAGTGAATGACCGGGTCTTCCAGCGGATTCCTGTCGCCGAAGTCGCGGACGACGGCCTCCATGTTGGCGTCGTCGAGCAGATCCACGACCTCGCTCACGCCCAGCTCGTCGAAGTCGATACCGGGCCCGCCTGCCTTGCCGCGCCGCCCGCCGACCTTGAGGAAAGTCTCCATCAGCTCGCGCAGGAAGGGGTTAGTGCGCATGTGGCCGGCGAAGTCGTCGGCCGTCTTCTTGTGCGGGTCGGCGATGCGCGCCGAAAGCAGGCAGTAGGCGATGGTCTGCGCGTACATGTCGGCGAAGCCATCGGCATCGAGGTCGTGGACCAGCGCCTCTTGGAACGCCTTCATCAGCTTGGTGAGCGGGCCGCGTTCGGTTTCGATGGCGAGCGCGGTCTTGATGCGGTCGCGGATCGAGCGGGCCAGCTCGGCCAGGCGGATCGACAGTTCCTTCGAGGTTGTGACGACCTCGCGGTGGCGCAGGGTGAAGGCGGCGCGCCAGCGGTTGCGCCAGGCTTCGATGTCGCCGTCGTTTTCGGGCCACGTGAGATGTTGGGTCAGTTCCCTGGCGACGGCGTCGAGGTGAAGCGCCGTATCGAGGTTGTCCCAGCCGAGCACCTTGAGGGTCGGAAGATCGTGCTTGGATTCGGCCTGCGAAAAGTGAGCGAAACTGATCTGGCGCTCGTCGCCCTCTCCGTAGTTGGAGACAAAGAGCAGGTCGTCGGCGGCCCAGGCGGCGCGCTCGGCGCTGTTGGCGGAGGCACGTTTCTTGAGCGCGACCTGGCTCAGGATGCGGCGCAGGGCGACGACGGGGAGCTTCTTCGGCTCGAACTTCACGAAGAAGATGCCCCAGGGTTGGCGGGGCGAGAGCGGGCGCAGCCGTTTGATCTCCTGGATCTTGGCCGCGCTTGCACTATCGATGCCGAGCTCTTCAGGCGTGTACTCGAAGGTCAGCTCCTCGAAGTCGCCGCTCTCGATCGGCCAGCCCATCTCATCGCGCAGGTAGGCGATGAGCTGATCGAATCGCTTGATCTTCGCAAGCATCGCGCGGTGGTCGGTCGGCATCGGCTCAGCCCTCGTTCAGTTCCATCCAGCACCGGAGGGCCGGCTTGGCGCCCACCGGAGCGTCCACGCGCTTCAGGTAGCTGTTCTTGATGTGCTTATCGATCTTGGCGCGGATCTCGACGAGGGTCTTCTTCTCGGTGCTGCACTTGCGCGGCGTGTCCGGCTTCGAGCGGATGCTCGCGACGATCTCGCCCGGCTCCTCAAGGATCGCGTCGCGGTCCAGGTCGTAGAGGTACCAGCGGGTGGTGCCGGCCTTCTCGGTGAACTCGTCCGCCTCCTTGTCGAGGGCGGGAAGCGCGTAGCAGAAGAAGACGCCGCGCGCGCCCTTTGTCGGCCGCTTGCGCCCGCTGAAGGTGGCGCCGGGGAGGCGCTTCAGGCGAGCTTCGAGCGCAGGCTCGGCCTGCAATAGGGCCTGATACTCGAGGTGCATGTTCTCGACCGCAGTCTTGGTGCCCTCGTAGGCGTGGTTGAACTCCTTCAGGGCCTCGTAGTCGTCTTCTGGCGTTAGGAGCTTTCTGCCTTCGATCCCGAGGGTTTTCGAGATGAGCAGGGTCTTCTGCGTGACCTTGCTGTAGAGCGTGAGGATCGCGTTCAGCTCCTCGGGCGGCAGAAAGTTCCAGAAGCTCACCTTGCCGCGGGACGACGCGACCTCCGGGTGGTCGGCAACGAGCCGCTTCTCGATCGCCGGGTTCATGCGCCGGTCCACGCGGCCGATGCGCTGCATCAGGCGGACGGGGTTCCAATGGATGTCGTAGTTAATCATCCGCGAGGCGTCCTGGAGGTTCAGGCCTTCGGAGAGGACGTCGGTGGAAATCAGTACGCGGATCTCCTCACGGCCCTTCTCCGCGAGCTCCGCCACGGACATGCTGTTGTAGTATGGGGAGAAGCACTGGATGACGTCGGCCCGGTTGCGTTTGGTAGCGCTGTCGACCTGCGCGACGCCGTCAATCCCGGCCGTGTCGAGTTGCCGCTTGAGATAGCGGGCCGTGTCTGCGAACTCGGTGAAGATGAGCACCTTCTCGCCCGCCAGTTCCTTGGACTTGAGCAGGCGGATGAGCTTCTGCAGCTTGTCGTCGTGCTTGGACTCGAACTTCCGGGCCTCGTCAAGGAACTGCGCGATCTGGTCGAGGTCGTCAAAGGTCTCCTGGATCATCTCGACGACGTTGTAGTCCTTGCGATCGAGGATTTTGACCGCGTCCAGAAGCTCCTGCGGCACGACGTCATCGTCTACCTCTTCATCAGAGCGATCTCCCCAATACTGAAGCCCCCGCTGCGCAGCGTAGTCCAGCGCATCGGCGTTCCGAAGCTTCCACCGCTCGACGCGCTTCTTCTCGGGCTCACTTTCGCTATGCGCTTGTACGAACGCGAGGAGCTTCTTCAGCAAGCGGTCGCAAGAAAGCTCGAATCCAACGACGGAACTCTCGAAGCGCTTCAGGAAATTGGTGCGAATGAGGCCGACGACCTGCTTTTGCCGGTTCTCCTCGAAGGGATCGATGGTCTTGTCTTCGCCCTTGTACCAGGCAAGTGGGTAGTACATCGGTAGTGTGAACAGCGGGTTCTTCCGCGTGAAGGCCTTCTCGAACATGTCAAGCAGCCGGCCGTAGGTCTTACGGATCGAGTACTCCGCCACCTGCGGAGGCCGCCGATCCGGGAACATTGCGGCCTTGCCGGTCTCCAGAATCTGGCTCGCGCGCGCATAGGCCCGGCTGCGCTGAACGACCAAATGCTTGAAGATTGCGTCCTTGGCAAGGATGTCCTGAGCCTCAGTTATCACCTCCGCAGCGTCGGGTACGTCGTGCCCGACGGTCTGCCTGAGCGCCTTCTCCATGTTGTTGAAGTGCGCGCGCAGGTTGTTCACGCCGAGGGTGCGGCCGAAGTACGCTTCGACGCGCCGCGTGAACAGCTCGGCCATGTGGCGGAAGTCGCTCAGGCGGTTGTTGATTGGCGTTGCGGTGAGCATGAAGAGCGTCTTGGGTCGAACCGCGTTGTCCAGGAGTTCATAGAGGCGGTAGTACCGCGACGGCTCAGCGTCGTCATCATCGTCGCCCCGGCGTCCCGGATTGCGGAAGTGATGGGCCTCGTCGATGACCACGACGTCGGCGAGCTCGGCGATCCGGTGGAATCGCTCGGGGAAGTCGCCCTTGCGGCCGAGGTCTGTGTGGCTGAAAACCGCGAGGTTGCTGAAGTCTGCGTTTCCACCGACGCCCCCGATGTGCGGCAGCCACTCGCGCAGGTGCGGCTCCCACACGCCCTCCTTGGTGGCCTTGGGAGCGAACAGCACCACGCGCTTGCCTTCGTGCAGCACCAGCCGCTCGATCAGCATCAAGCCCACGAAGGTCTTGCCGAGACCGACGCCGTCGCAGAGGAAGGCGCCGCCGTGTTGGCGCGCGATCTTCATGAGCGCCCAGTAGGCCTCCTTCTGGTAGCGGTCGATCCTGGGAAACATCTTCGAACGGGTCTCGTCCCACTCGGTCGCGGTCAGCTCGTGCCCGCGGAAGAACTCCTGAAGCGCCTTCGCGTAGACGTCGAACGGCGTGTAGAGATGCGTGTGGCGCGAGATGGTGTCGATGACGGCGTCGGTCACCTCGCTCGCATCGTTCCAGTGTGCCTCGAACCACTCCTGGAGCTGAGCGACCTCGCGACCACTCTGCACTTGGATGTTGAGCTCGATGTTCTTGGTCAGACCGGGAGCGGTGAAGTTGCTCGAGCCCACCAACGCCTGCGAGCCGACCACTTCGAGCTTGGCGTGCGTGATGTAGGCCTTCGCGTGGAACTTCTCGCGGTCGTAGACGCGGCACTCGATCTGCCTCGATTGGAGCGCCTCGAGGATCGCCGGAACGCCGTGGAGGAAGGGGTTGGCTTCCTTGTCGGCCTCGATGCTCCCGTCGAGGATCTCTACGGCGTGCGAGCGCACGGCATCGAGGAGCGCCTTGCGCGTGCGATGCGTCGTTTCGGCGCCCATCAGAATCCGGATCTTCTCCAGCGGCTGCCACTTCCCGTCGAGGGCGAGCAGCGCACCAATTTCGAAGTAGCCCGTCGCGATATCGAACGCCTTGGCGATGCCGGACCACTCTTCAAGGTAGCGGAGACCAGTCCAGCCGGAGACGCTGTTGTCGACGATGAAGAGGTCGCGGCCTTTGGATTCGGCGGTCATGGCCAAAGGCCTCCAACGGTGGGCGGAACGAGTTTATTCATTAGGTAAGCCGCCAGGTGGTGCAGTTCGACTCCTAGCCGTAGATGCTGATCTAACTTTTCGCCTTGCCGCCATTACCGTCGCCCTTGGCGTGCACCTGGATGAATTCGGTTTCTCCAGGTCCCCTAGCAAGCCGCTCGGGACGAATGCCCAGGTCCTCCAGGGTGGCCCGAAGCGCCGGGAGTAGGTCGAGATCGATGTTATCGAAAATGCGGGGCACGATTTTTCACGACTGAATGCAATCCAACGAGCCTCGCGTGTAGCTCACGGCGGTTTGTACTTTTCTGTACAGCGCCAGAGAGGCGGCCGATTGTCGCGCCGAGCTGGGCTCGCCCATCACGTGGTCCAGGGATTCAGACAACGCGCGCCGCAGCGTTCCAAGTCCACCGGTTGCGGGTGACGATCGTGAGGTCATGCTGCAAGCTCGTGGCCGCGAGGAGGCTATCGATCACCGGTAACGGGACGCCCAGGCGTTCAGACTCGCCGACCAAGATTCGTTCGGTTCGGCCTTCACGTGCTCGGATACGACGCAGGTGTCCAGAAGAAAGCTCAAATCCTTACGTCTCGCCCGGCGTCGCGACTGCGGGTGAATTCAAGGTCAACCCCGACCAAAGGCGATCGGCGGAATAAATCGACCAGGCTCTCTTTCGCGCGGCGGGAGAGCCTGCGGTATTCTTCGGCGTCGACGGCCTCGTCGCCCCGCGAGGTAATCACCTGGGAACCTTCCTCGCGCGCCTTGCCGACTACCTCGGAGAGGCGGTTCTTCGCTTTCTGGATCTGCCAGCGGGTAATGGTCATCGATATCTTTCGCGTCGTATCTAGCCAATCTAGCTAGTGTAGGATCTTCGGAGCGTTTCGACAAAGATCTCAGCCGCGAGTACGGGCATTGCGCGCAGAGCGCCCGGCGTGAAGGCCACCGCGCGGCCGGTCCTGTTTCGTTCACGGCCACTCATGAATCAGCGCATCCTACCTAGGATTTCCTCAAGGTCGCGATGGGCGGATCGCGAAGTGAAGATCGCGTGGCCAGGACGCCCACGAGGGCGACAGCTATCCCGCCCACAAAGAGGCCGATCGGCACGAGCCAAGGGTTGAAGCGGTAGTCGAAATCGAATACGGCGACGGCCAAAACATAGGCGACGAGCGTGGCGCCGGCGGCGCCGAGGAGCCCCGCCACCAGGCCCAAGGCGAGAAATTCGGCCGTGAGCCCCTGCACGATCCTTAGGCTGCTCGCGCCGAGGGTCTTCAGTAGCGCGCTCTCGGCCCGGCGCTCATCGTGGGTCGATTGAATGGTGGCGATGAGGACCAGGATGGCCGCAATCACGGTGAATACAAATACTGATTGCATCGACAGGCTAGCGCGGTCGATAATCCCGCGCACATTGTCCATGAGCGCGGCGACGTCGATGATCGTAACGCCGGGGAAGCGTTCGACGATGAGGTGCAGCAAGAGCTTCTCACCCGGCGGCATATAGAAGCTGGTCATGTAGGTGGCGGGGAGTCGATCGAGCAACCCCGGGGGTGCGACCACGAAAAAATTGGCCGTGAACGACTCCCAGTCGACGGTACGCAGGTTGCTCACCCTAGCGCTGACCCGTTGATCGGCAATCTGATAGGTCAGCCGGTCCCCGAGGCGGATCCCGAGATCTTCCGCGATCCCAGTCTCCACAGAGAACTGGTCGGTCGCCGCGGCATGCGCATCCCACCAGCGGCCGGCGACGATGCGGTTGTCGGCTTTGGGAACCGCGGCCCAAGAAAGATTGAAATCCCGCTGCGCGAGACGGCGCACGTTCGGATCGCGATAGTCGCGCGCTTTCACCGGCCGACCGTTGATGGCGGCGAGCCTCCCGCGCACCATCGGATAGAGCGCGGGTTCAACCTGTCCCTTGGTCTTGAGGAAGTCTTTGAACGCTTCGACTTCGTGCGGTTGAATGTTAACGATGAAGTGGTTGGGCGCTTGGGGTTTGAGGCTGGCGCGCCAATCCGCAACCAGGTCTGACTGCACCAGGGAGAGGAGCAGCATCACCATGATCCCAAGCCCGATGGCGACGATCTGGACCACGCTGCCCCCCGCGCGTCGGGTGATATTCGCGAGCCCAAAGCGCCAGGCGATGCCGACCCGGGTACGCAGCCGCGCCAGACCGCGGACCACCAACCACGCCGCGCCCGCCAGCACGGCGACGGTTCCGAGCGCGCCTCCTAAGACGTAGAGAGTTAGCGTCACACTGCCCGCGTGCCAAGGCGCGAGCGCGGCCACCGCGAGCGTCGCCGCGCAGTAAACCCCGGCGCCCGGCGCTCTCAGACGCCCGAGATCGCGCCGCAGCACTCGCCCCGGCGGTACGTCCTTGAGCGCGATGAGCGGTGGCAGGGCAAACCCGAGGAGCGCGATAAGGCCCGTGAGCCCCGCCGAGACCAACGGCCAAAGCGAGGGTAGAGGTAGCGGCCCCGGGGCGAAGAATGACAGGACCTCGGCGAGCAGCGCTTGGGAGGCATAGCCGAGAGCGCCGCCCGCGAGACTCGCCAGAATACCCAAGATCCCGAGCTCGACGGCGAAGACCCGCAGCACCAAGCCTTGGGTGGCCCCGAGGCAGCGCATCACGGCGGCGCCGTCGAGATGCCGCGTCGCGAAGCGGCGCGCCGACATCGCGATCGCCACGCCGGCGAGGATGACGCTCGTGAGCGCGGCAAGAGTCAGGAACTGCTCAGAACGCTCGAGCGTCGAGCGCAGCTCTCTGCGGGCATCGCGCACCGCGATGAAGCGGGCGCGCTCGCCGAGCAGAGGCTCGGCCCAGTCGCGCCAAGCCCGTAGTTTCTGTTTGTCACCCGCGACCAATAGCCTGTAGGTGACGCGGCTGCCGGCCGAGACGAGCCCCGTCGCCGCCACGTCGTCGAGATGCATCATGAGCCGGGGAGCGATATTGAAAAGCTGGCCGCCGCGGTCCGGCTCGAGCGTGAGGATGGCGGCGACGGCAAGCTCGGATGTTCCAATCACGAGGGTGTCGCCGCGCTTAAGACCGAGGAGCGGCAGCAACGGACCCTCTACCCACACGCTCCCCGCGCTCGGTCCGCTCTCGGCGTGCGATGCGGAACCAGAGGGATCGAGGGCGGTCTCGATCTGGCCGCGCAAGGGATAGGCCGCATCGACGGCCTTGACTTCGACCAGCTTCAGCTTGTCCCCCTTCGCCACGACGCTACGGAACACTACGGTGTGACTGGTCGCGAGGCCAATTTCAGCCGCTCGCTGGTCCACCGCGACCGGAAGGGGATAGGGGGATTCGACCGCGAGGTCCGCGGCCAGCAGGGCGCTGGCCTGGATTTCGATCGCCAGCCGCACGCGGTCGATAAAAAACCCCACCGTGGTCACGCTGCCGACAGCGAGGCATAACGCGAGCGTCGCTAAACGCAACTCCCCCGAGCGGGTATCGCGCTTGAATTGCCGCCAGGCGGTCCTGAACATCCCCTACACCTCCTCGGATCTCATCAGAGCTTGTGAAGAAATCGTCGCGAGCAAGGCCGCCCGCGAGGCGCACGGCGCGCAGGAACCGCAGTGTATATGGAAATACATGAGGATTCCGAGCACCGCGCAACGATGCGGGCGGGCTGCGCAGTAGATTTATTCACAAGCTCTCAGCCGGCCCATCTCGAGGGTCAAACGCTGTTCGCAATGGTCCGCGAGCGTCTCCTCATGCGTCACCAGAACCAGGGTCGTCCCGGCTTCCTCGCGGAGCGCGAAGAGCAGATTTCCGACCGCCGCGCCGGTCTTGCGGTCGAGATTCCCCGTAGGCTCATCGGCGAAAAGAACGCGCGGCCGCGGTGCGAAGGCGCGTGCGATCGCGACCCGCTGCTGTTCGCCCCCCGATAGTTGGTGCGGGTAATGGCTCAAGCGTTGGGCAAGTCCAACGCGATCGAGCGCCGATCGCGCCGTGCCGGCGGGGTCCCGCTGAAGGGCGAGCTCGAGCGGCAACATCACATTCTCCAAGGCCGTGAGGCTCTGCAGCAAATGAAACGCTTGAAAGACGAAGCCCACGCGATGCGTGCGCCAGCGCGAGCGGCCGTCTTCGTCCAGGGTGTTGAGGTCCATACCGTCGAGCACGACACGGCCGCCGCTCGGCGTGTCGAGACCGGCGAGCAAGCCGAGCAGCGTCGACTTGCCGGACCCCGAAGCGCCGACCACCGCGAGGGTCTCGGAACGCCGCATGGAAAAACTGATATCATCGAGTATGGTAAGCAGCCCTTCGGGGCTCGCGATCTGTTTTGACAGTCCTTCGGCCTGAATGATGATGTTGTTCAATAGTGCACCGTGGTTGGCTTTGGCTGCGCTGTACCTGTGGGCCATGGCGGCCGCCGCACAGGCGCCTGTGATTCTGGTTGTGGGTGACAGTTTAAGCGCCGGTTATGGTATCGACGTTGACCAGGGTTGGGTTGCGAAGTTGCAGCAACGCATAACGGCAGCGGATCACGCCTACCGGGTAGTGAACGCCAGTATCAGCGGCGAGACCACGGGCGGCGCATTGACCCGGCTCGCGAACCTCTTAACGCAACATAGTCCCGCCATCGTCATCATCGAGCTTGGCGCCAACGACGGTTTGCGCGGATTAGCGCTTGAGCATCTGCAGGGAAACCTGGCTGCGATCATTGAGACATCGCGCGCGCACGCTGCCAAGGTGTTATTGATACCGATGCGCCTGCCGGAGAACTACGGCCAGGCGTTTACCCAGCGGTTCCGCGCTGTGTACGAGGATCTCGCCAAGGAGTACGCATTGCCGGCTAGCCCCTTTATACTGCAGGGGTTCGCGGAAAATCCGCGGTTCATGCAAGAAGATGGAATACATCCCAAGCGCGAGGCTCAGGCCTTGATGCTCGATAATATCTGGCCAAGCTTGCAACCGCTGCTGTAATCGATCGACATCGCTACGCAACAATCCCGGCCCACCCCCATGAAGTACTGTAGCAACTGCGGCACCGCCCTCACTCGCAAGATCCCGCTCGGTGATAATCGGCTGCGCTATATGTGTGAAGCCTGCGGTTGCATTCATTACCAGAATCCCAAGGTTGTCGCGGGATGTATCGCTGAATGGGGGAATCAGGTGTTGCTCTGCCGGCGCGCCATCGAACCCCGCTATGGGCTCTGGACGCTGCCGGCGGGCTTTATGGAAAATGACGAGACCTCCCTGGAAGCCGCGATCCGGGAGACGCACGAAGAAGCCAACGCGCGGGTGGAGGTACTCGGTCTGTTCGCGCTTTTCAATCTCCCCCACGTCAACCAGGTCTACATGATATTCCGCTCGCGCGTGCTCGATCTGGACTTTTTCCCGGGGAGCGAAAGCCTTGAGGTTGAACTCTTCGATGAGCCCGGCGTGCCGTGGGATCGGCTCGCTTTCCCCACCATCTTGCACGCGCTCCGTTTCTACTATCAAGACCGGCGCAGCGGCGTTTTCAGATTTCACCTGGGCGACATCGTCAAACACGGAGCCGAGGCTACGTTCGTGCAGCGCCGCCCGGCTCCCGGCGCCGCCGCTGGCGATCGGCCGTCTGCAAGCGCCGGCATGGAACGCTGAGCAGCGTTCACGGCGCGGGGCGCGGAACCGGCTCGACCGCATTCATACCCATACGCCTTCGGGAGATCACGATGATAAGTCCCCATGGCTCTGATGCCCTGACGCCGTTGTTCGTGTACGATGTAGCGCGCCATCACGGGCTGCAACGCGAGGCCGAGGGCATGCCGTCGCTGCTTTTGAGCTCGGCGGCGGCCGCCAACGCCGTCATGCTCGGAGCGGGTTACTTTACGCCCTTGGCGGGCTACATGAACGTGGCCGACGCGATGAGTGTCGCGCAACGCATGCATACGGCCGCGGGATTGTTTTGGCCGGTACCCTGTCTGAATCTCACCCGGGACGTGAGCTCCATCGAAGGCGCGCGGCGCATTGCCTTGCGCGATCCCAATGTCGACGGCCATCCGGTCCTCGCGATCCAAGAGGTCGCCGCCATCGAGGAGCTCACTCCGGACCAACTGCGGTTTATCTGCGAGAAAGTATTCCGGACCGTGGATCCCTCGCATCCCGGCGCCGCCACGTTCGGCGCGCTCGGCCGCTTTGCCGTCTCGGGCCCCATCGAGGTGCTGAATTTCAGTTATTTTCAGACCGATTTTCCCGATACCTTCCGTACCGCGATCGAGATCCGCAACGAGATCCAGGAACATGGCTGGGAGACCGTGGTGGCGTTCCAGACCCGCAATCCGATGCATCGCGCCCATGAGGAATTATGCAAGATGGCGCGGGAAGCCGTGGCCGCCGACGGTGTGCTCATCCACATGCTGCTCGGGAAGCTGAAGGACGGCGACATCCCGGCCCCCGTGCGCGATGCCGCCATACGCAAGATGGTGGAGTTGTACTTCCCGGCGAACAGCGTCATGGTCACGGGCTACGGTTTCGATATGCTCTATGCGGGACCGCGCGAAGCCGTGCTGCACGCAATCTTCCGCCAGAACGCCGGCTGCTCGCACCTTATTGTCGGACGCGATCACGCCGGTGTCGGCAAGTTCTACGGGCCCTTCGATGCGCAAAAGATCTTCGAGGATGAAGTTCCTCCGGATGCCCTGTGGATCAAGATCTTCGGCGCCGATAATACCGCCTATTCCAGGAAACTGAACCGAGTGGTCATGATGCGCGATGCCCCTGATCACACCGAAGCGGACTTCGTGCAGCTCTCCGGGACCAAGGTGCGGGAGATGCTGGCGGCGGGACAAGCTCTACCGCCGGAGTTCGCACGCCCCGAGGTCGCGGCGATTTTAATGCGCTATTACCAAGCCGAAGCGTCGCGGGATTAATCACTATACTTCGCGGGCGGGGTATGAACCCCGCCCTTGACTCTCACCGCCTCATAGAATCAAAGAACTCAGGATTGGTCTTCGTCGCCTTGAGCCGCTCCAATAGAAACTCCATAGCCGCCACCTCGTCCATAGGGTTGAGGAGCTTGCGCAGGATCCACATCTTTTGCAGCTCATCACTGTCCGTCAGCAATTCTTCTCGGCGTGTCCCCGAGCGGTTGATATTGATCGCCGGGAAGATGCGTTTCTCGTAGATCCTGCGGTCGAGATGGGTCTCCATATTCCCGGTGCCTTTGAATTCCTCGTAGATCACATCGTCCATACGCGAGCCGGTGTCGATCAGGGCAGTAGCGATAATCGTCAAGCTCCCGCCTTCCTCGATCTTTCTGGCGGCCCCGAAGAAGCGTTTGGGTTTTTGCAAGGCGTTGGCGTCCACGCCGCCGGTCAACACCTTGCCCGAGGCCGGCACGACGGTATTGTACGCGCGCGCCAGGCGCGTGATCGAGTCGAGCAAAATCACCACATCGATTTTGTGCTCGACTAAACGCTTGGCTTTCTCGATGACCATTTCCGCCACTTGCACGTGGCGAGTAGCGGGTTCATCGAAGGTGCTCGAGATGACTTCACCCTTCACGGAGCGCTCCATCTCCGTGACTTCCTCCGGACGCTCGTCGATCAGTAGCACCATGAGGTAGCAGTCCGGATGATTGAGCGCAAGCGAGTGGGCGATGCTTTGCAACATCACAGTCTTGCCCGCTTTAGGCGGTGATACGATGAGACCTCGCTGGCCCCGTCCGATCGGCGCCACGAGATCGATGACACGCGGCGTCAGGTCCTCGGTGGTGCCGTTGCCGATCTCGAGCTTGAGCCGTTCGTGCGCGAACAGCGGGGTGAGGTTCTCGAACAGGACCTTATTCTTGGCCGCCTCCGGGGGTTCGAAGTTAATCTCGTTGACCTTCAGGAGCGCGAAGTAGCGTTCGCCGTCCTTCGGCGGCCGGATTTTCCCCGAGATTGTGTCGCCGGTGCGCAGGTTGAATCGCCGGATCTGACTCGGCGAGACGTAAATATCGTCGGGACCCGCGAGGTAGGAGCTATCGCCGGAGCGCAGGAACCCGAACCCGTCCTGAAGGATCTCCAACACGCCGTTACCGGAGATATCCTCGCCTTTCTTAGCCTGCGCCTTGAGGATCCCGAAGATGACGTCTTGCTTGCGCGAGCGCGCCACGCCTTCGAGACCCATGCCTTCGCCGATCTCGATGAGTTCCGATACGGGTTTTAGCTTAAGCTCTGTTAGATTCATAGTCCCTGATGTGAGGGGGAAGCGATGAACGTGAATCGCCCCCCGTTGCAACGAAAAGCCAACGTTAGGAAGGAGCGTTTAAGAGGTGCGCCTAGCTGCAAATATTAACGTAGCACGCAGATAATATGCCGTCTAGCCCTGCATAGGCATTCCTCAAAAGAGCCGGATGTTGTAAGACAGGCGCTAAATGTAACTGCTGATAAAGGCCGCCAACTGAGATTTCGATAACGCGCCGACCTTCGTGGCCTCGACGTTCCCCTCCTTGAACATCATCAAGGTGGGAATTCCGCGAATGCCATACTTGGGCGGCGTCAGCGGATTTTCGTCGATATTGAGCTTGGCCACCTTGAGCTTGGATTTGTACTCGTCGGAGATCTCATCGAGGATCGGGGCGATCATCCGGCAGGGCGCGCACCATTGTGCCCAATAATCCACCAACACCGGCACATCGGACCGTAACACTTCTTCGTCGAAGCTCGTATCGGTTACATGGACGACATTAGCGCTCATGGGTTCTCGTCATATATTGCGCCATCGGGCGATGGGCTACAATGACATTTTTAGGCTAATTACGCGCTGATTGCAAGTCCAGGAATATTACTAGAATGATGGAGAAAACGCATCTCACGCACCTTACATTCGCCGAACTTGGGCTTTCCCAGAGCCTGCTCAACGGGTTAAACGACGCCGGGTTCGTGTGTTGCACGCCGATCCAAGCGCAAACTCTGCCACTCGCGCTCGACGGGCAGGATGTGGCGGGGCAGGCGCAGACAGGCACTGGCAAGACCATTGCTTTCTTGCTCGCGGCGATGCACAGGCTATTGTGCGTCACTCCCGCGCCGAATCGCAAGCCGAATCAGCCGCGCGCGGTGGTTGTGGCGCCTACGCGCGAGTTGGTCCTCCAAATTTACCAGGATGCCTTGCTCATCAGCCGCTTTACCGCGCTCCGCACCGCCTTGGTCTACGGCGGGGTCGATTACGAAAAGCAGCGAGCGGCGCTCTGGGAAAAGCCGGATCTGCTCATTGCCACGCCCGGCCGCCTGATCGATTACCACAAGCAACGGGCGGTCGATTTTCGTGCCGTCGAGGTCACGGTGCTCGATGAGGCCGATGCGATGTTTGATTTCGGCTTTATCCGCGATATTAGATTTTTGTTGCGGCGCATGCCGCCGCCGCCCCAGCGACTCACACTATTGTTCTCGGCCACATTGTCGTGGCGGGTCCACGAGCTGGCCTACGAGCACATGAACAACCCTCATATTGTGGTTATCGACCCGGACAAGGTCACCGTCGACCAGGTGGCGCAGCGGCTCTACCATATCGAGAGGAAGGACAAGCTGGCGTTGCTGTTGGGTCTATTGCAGCAGATTAAATCGCCGCGCGTCTTGGTCTTCGTCAATACCAAGCGCGGTGCCGAGACGGTATCGATAACTCTCAATGCCAACGGGCTTGCGGGGAAGGCTCTATCGGGTGACGTACCGCAGAAACAGCGTCAAGCGCTGCTTGGCTGCTTCGCGCGCGGCGAGCTGTCAACTTTGGTCGCCACCGACGTGGCCGCGCGTGGATTACACATTCCCGACGTCAGTCATGTCATTAATTTCGATCTGCCGCAAAATGCCGAGGATTATGTCCATCGGATCGGGCGTACGGCGCGGGGGGGCGCCAGCGGCGATGCGATCAGCTTCGCTTGCGAAGAGTATGTCTATTCCTTACCCGAGATTGAAGCCTTCATCGGCCATAAGATCCCGGTGGCGCGCGTCGACGTTCAGATCTTGGCGCCTTCCATGAAAAAAATGCCGCGAAGCCGCCGCCCGCGGGCGCGCCGCCCCCCAGGGGTCCGGCGAACGGCTCCAGCCAACCGGTGAGACGCGGCCTGACGGAGTGAACCACT
>JBIMKC010000047.1:0-11737 GCA_043673925.1 Chromatiales bacterium
GTAGTGCTCCCCCCGATCTGATCGTTTATCCAATAACGAATCAGGAGACATCGGATGGGGCATAGAGACGTTAGCACATTGCCTAAGGAAATTGACCCTGTGTGCTGCTTGACTTGCACGGTGACAGCGCCGTCGGCCCTGACGACATCGAAGTCTTCCGCGCCTTCCAGGTAGATGACTTCGTCCGCGCTAGCCAGCCGCAGCCACGCATCGATCGACCACCAGGCTTGATAGACGGTCCGATGAATCGACGAGACGGCTTGTCGCCGAGGGTCCCCTGGAAGCTGCGCGGGAAGGCCGGCGATACTCGCCAACGTCTTGTCTACGCCAAGCAGCGAAACATCTGGAGAATCGCGGTCAGGCATTCCTACGCGTCGTCTTCGGCAACAGGGCGGATAAGTGACAATTATCTCACATCAAGCGGCCGCTCCGCGAACCTGCAACGTAATCGCCTCAGCGTCCGTTCCTGGCCGAATTGCGACCTTCAGTGATCTGCTTCCGTCGCAAGCGGTGGCGGGTTTCGGGCGGTGTGCACAATGGCCTCGAGGCGCTGCCTACGGACCCGCTGCGGACGCGCGCAACGAGCACTGGCAATCTTTCAGCGCCTTAACGCCAGCGCTCGCCTGCAGACCTCCTCCACGGTGAACCCGTATTCGCGCAGCAGCACCTCCGCTGGCGCGGACGCGCCGAAGCGCTCGACGCTGACCACATCGCCCGCAGCGCCCACATAGCGGTGCCAGCCCTGCGCCACGCCCGCTTCGACCGCCAAGCGCGCACTGACCGACGGCGGCAGCACCGCGTCTCGCTCAGGTTGCGGCAGAGCATCGAACAACTCCCAGCTCGGCATCGACACGCAGCGCACCGCAACGCCCTGCCCTTTCAGGCGTTCCGCCGCAGCCACGGTCAGGCCGACCTCGGAGCCGCTGGCGATCAGGATCAGCTCCGGCTTTGCGTCGGGCGCATCGAGCAGGACATAAGCGCCGCGACGCAGGCCGTCAGCCGGCGCGTAGCGGCTCCGATCGAGCGTGGGCAGGTTCTGCCGGCTCAGCACCAGCACCACCGGACGATCGCGCGTCTCCAGCGCGACGCGCCAGGCGACCGCGGTTTCGTTGGCGTCGCCGGGGCGGATCACAGTGAGGTTCGGGATCGCGCGCAGATTGGCCAACTGCTCCACCGGCTGATGGGTGGGGCCGTCCTCACCGAGGGCGATGCTGTCGTGGGTGAACACGTGCACGAGGTGCAGCCCCATCAGTGCCGCCAGCCGGATCGGCGGGCGCATGTAGTCGGAGAAGATCAGAAAGGTCGAGCCATACGGAATAAAGCCTCCGTGCGCGGCGAGGCCGTTGACGATGGCGCCCATCGCATGTTCGCGCACGCCGAAGTGCAGGTTGCGTCCCTTGTGGCTCCAGCCGCCGCCGGCGGAGCCCTGGGTATCGGCATCCTTGCCGGACGGCGGATTGAAATCGCCGAGGCCCTTCAGCGCGGTGTGCGTGGACGGATTGAGGTCCGCCGATCCGCCGACCAGCGCCGGCACCCGCAGCGCGATCGCATTCATCACCTTGCCCGAGGCGACGCGCGTGGCGATGCCCTTGGCGTCGGCAGGAAAGACCGGAATGTCCGCGTCCCAGCCGGACGGCAACTCGCCGCGCACGCTTCGCTGCAGCTCCTGCGCCAAATCTGGGTAGGCGTGCGCGTAGGCCGTCATGCGATCGTTCCACGCCGCCTCGGCGCGCCCGCCGCGCGCCGGCGCTTCGCGGAAATGCGCCAGCGCCGGTTCCGGAATCAGGAACGGCGGCTCGGTCGGCCAGCCGAGGTTCTGCTTGGTCAGGCGCACCTCGTCGACGCCGAGCGGCGAACCGTGCGCCTCGAAGCTGTCGTGCTTGTTGGGGGAGCCGTAGCCGATGTGGGTGCGCACCAGGATCAGCGAGGGCCGCGCCGTTTCCGCACGCGCGGTCCGCAGCGCGGCGTCGATCGCGGCGAGGTCGTTGCCGTCCGCGACCGACACGGTGTGCCAGCCATAGGCTTCGAAGCGGCGCGCGCGATCTTCCGAGAATGCGATGTCGGTGCCGGCGGCGAGCGTGACGCGGTTGTCGTCGTACAGGCAGGTCAGCTTGCCGAGCCGCAGATGTCCCGCGAGCGAGGCCGCCTCGGAGGCGACGCCCTCCATCAGGTCGCCGTCGCTGGCAATCACATAGGTTGCGTGGTCGATCACCGCAAATTCCGGACGGTTGTAGCGCGCCGCCAGCTGCGCTTCCGCGATCGCCATGCCGACCGCGTTGGCGAAGCCCTGCCCGAGCGGCCCGGTGGTGGTCTCCACGCCGGGCGTATGTCCGCGCTCGGGATGCCCCGGCGCCTTGCTGTCCCACTGGCGGAAGCGCACGATCTCGTCGAGGGGGAGGTCGTAGCCGGTGAGGTGCAGCAGGCTGTAGAGCAGCATCGAGCCGTGTCCGGCCGAGAGCACGAAGCGATCACGATCGAACCACAGCGGATTGCGCGGATTGTGCTTGAGCACCCGCGTCCACAGCGCGTAGGCCATCGGCGCGGCGTCGAGCGGCAGCCCCGGGTGCCCGCTGTTGGCCTTCTGCACGGCGTCCACCGACAGGAAGCGGATGGTGTTGATGCATAGCTGATCGAGTTCGTCGGACATGGCTACTCCTTTCAGTGCTCCGCCAGCGCGGCATCGACGATGCACTGCGCCTCGCGCAGGATGTCGCGCAAATGGCCGGCGCTGCGGATCGCATTGAGATCGAGCACGCTGCCCAGGTCGGCGACGTAGGCGTCGAGAAAGTCGTGCTCCCGCGTCGTGGCGGCCCGGCGCGCCTGCTCGAACGGCGTGCGCCGCACGTCCTTCAAACCCGCTTCGAGCAGCACCTCCAGCGCGCTCTCGAACGCCGGCTGCGACAGCGCATGGGTATCAATGCCGATGTACAGCGGCCCATCGATGCCCTTGTTTTCGCGGTATTTGCAGATCGCTTGGGCTGATCGCCAGCACATGCCATTCGTTGAAGCTGCGCTCGAGCGAGGAGCCGCGGTGACCCGAAGTGCCAAAGGCGACGCGCTGCGCCTGCACGGTTGGATCGGGGCGCAGGTCGACATAGGCGGCGAGCAGCTTCGGCACATCGACCAGCAGCGACTTCGGTGCCGGCTTGCCGGCGAGCGGACTGATCGCGGTGCTCATGCGCGGGTCCCCCGCAGCCGGCGATAACGCCAGATCAGCGCGCTGGTGGAGCTGTCGTGGCTGAGTTCGGGGTCGTTCCTGCTGACCATCTCGGCGGCGGTGCGCCTGGCCAGGGCCTTGCCCAGCTCCACGCAGATCAGCTTCATGGGCATGGCGAAGTCTCCTCGGGCTTCGGATTGTGCCAACCCTCTGCACCGACAACGACCGCGGTTGCGGCCGCCGGCCCCCACGTGCCGGGCTCGTATTCGGCAAGCAATGTGGCGTTGCCAAGAATCGGCTCGACAACGCGCCACGCCGCGTCGACGCTGTCGTCGCGCGTGAATAGTGAGGCGTCGCCCCGAATCGCATCGCCCAGGAGCCGTTCGTAAGGCGACTTCTCGCGGTGCGGACATTGGTGCGCGATCAACTCGACCAACTCGCCGCGCATGTCTTCACCCGGTTGTTTGACCCGCGCGCCCGCCGAGATCTCCACTTCGGGGCTGAGGCGAAAGCGGAAGTAATTCGAATGCGCCGGCTGGGGCTCGTCGAAGATCGCCAGCGGCGGGCATTTCAAGTCCACCGTCACCTCGGTGGTGGTGACGGCCAGGCATTTGCCGGCACGGATGTAAAACGGCACGCCGGCCCAGCGCCACGTGTCGATATGCAGGCACAGCGCGGCGAATGTCTCGACCTGTGAATCCGCAGCCACGCCCGACTCATCGCGATAGCCGCGAAACTGGCCGCGCACCCCCTGTTTGGGATCGAGCGGCCGCATCGCGCGGAACAACCGCAGCTTCTCGGCGCGCATGGACTCCGGATCGCGCCCGACCGGAGCGTCCATCGCGAGCAGGGCGATCACCTGCAGCAGATGGTTCTGCACCACGTCGCGGATCGTGCCGACCTCTTCATAGAAGCTGCCGCGGCCCTGCACGCCGAAGTCTTCGGCCATGGTGATCTGCACGTTGTCGATGTAATTGCGATTCCAGATCGGTTCGAGAAAAGTGTTGGCGAAGCGGAAATACAGCAGGTTCTGGACCGCCTCCTTGCCCAGATAGTGATCGATGCGGAACACCGCCGATTCGGGGAAGACCTCGTGCAAGGTGCGGTTAAGCGCCTGTGCTGAGGCGAGGTCACGACCGAACGGCTTCTCGACGATGACGCGCGCATCCCTGGCGCAGCCGGCTTTCGCCAGCCCCTGCACAACGGTCGCGAACATGCTGGGCGGAATCGCAAGGTAATGCACTGGACGCGCGGCACCATTGAGTGCCTGCTGCAGGCGGCGGTAGGTCGCGGGATCGCCGTAGTCGCCATTGACGTATTGCAGCTGCGCCGACAGCTTGGCGAATGCATCCGCATCGACGCCACCGTCGTGCTCCAAGCTGTCGTGCACACGTTCGCGCAGCTTGTCGAGCGTCCAGCCGGCGCGGCCCATGCCGATGATCGGCATATCCAGATCCCCGCGCCGGATCATGGCCTGCAGCGCGGGGAATATCTTTTTGTAGGCCAAGTCGCCGGTGGCGCCGAAGAAAACGAAAGCATCCGCGCTGGGTATCGCCATCTTATGCGCCCTCTCCGTGGCCGCTATCGGCGCGGCACCGCCGCCGAAACAACAGCAGCACAAAGTCATAATGTGATCTTAAGACCAGCCGGATAGTTCCGCGAATTCTGCGCGGCGCTCTTGCTTCGGCGACTTTGGCCGGCAAAGCTATCGTGCTGTTAACGCCGCACGTCATTGAGCATGCGGATGACGGGTTCGTCCAGATCATGGTCGTAACCCAAGGTACTCACAGAGACCGTTTCAAGATACAAGCGGCGGGCTTCCAGGGCGGGCAATGCAACCCAGCGCGCAATGAGGATGCGCAATGTGTCCCGGTGCGCGAAGACGAGCACGTCGCGCCCCAGCGCACGCACGCGAGCAATCACACGATCCGCGCGAACGCTGACCGCGGCGAGCGTTTCCCCGCCCGGGCAGCCGTCCTCGAACAGACGCCAACCGGGACGCTCGGCCCGGATGTCTAACGTGCGCCGGCCTTCGTAAGGGCCATAGTCCCATTCGGTCAGATCGAGATCAGCCTGCGTGTCTTCGCCGAAACCCGCTAGCTCGCCGGTCCGCCGTGCCCGTTGCAGCGGACTGGTGAGCACTTCGGCAAAGCGCATTCGTTGCAGCCGCCCGCTCAACGCTTGCGCGTCGCGCTCGCCCCGCTCGGTAAGCGGAACGTCGGTGCGGCCGGTGTGCTGCCCGCTAATCGTCCACGAGGTCTCGCCGTGCCGGACTAAATAAACCTTCGGAAGTGCGTCGTTCATCTCCGTACGGGGTCTTGCTGCCCCGTTTCCTTAGCGCCCCGGGGCTTGAGCGCTAGCTCCGCGCGTCGCGCCACACAATACTCCGCTTGCGAGTCTTTTCCAATATGGTATGAGTCTGAGCGAGGTCGGCTCCATGGCGCGTGACAAACGCCGCGCCCCGGAGGTGCCAGAACGGCGCCCGAAGTGGTCGTGACATGTGTTTGTGCCATACTAAGTAACCCTATTGCGGAAATTCAGTCGTTGCAGGACAGTACTATGCCAAAACTCCAACCCACAGCAGCCGCGGTAGCCATGGCACTGATGTGTAACGGTGTCGAGGGAAGCCCCGATGTAATCCTGATAGACAAGATCCCTATTAGTCCGCATTTCCTGCGATCGGAGTTCGCGGCAAACTTGGAGCAGGGAACCGCCTCTGTTCAATTCCGTTTGAACGAATATCCGGGCGACAGGTACGCAAGCGACACCTATATCAGCAAGGCGATACCGGGCCTGAATTACGATCCTGTATCCCATGAGATCCGCTATAAGGATGTGGCGTGCGCTAAGGTGACCGAGCACACGTTTCTGGTAACGCATTGGCATTTCGTCGATGAAACCGGCCTTTGCGCGTTTGTGGAGAAGGAGGTCACGGTCACCCGGGCGGGAGGCGACAGTGATTCCTACGCGCTCACGGAGATCTACCTGGACGTTCGAGGTGGCCTAAACTGAGCGTGTGGCACATTGACCGCTCGGAGGCAGAAGCGCGTCCGGTCCTTAATCGATCGGCTCGCCGCGCGCCTGCAACTCCGCGTGATAGGAGGAACGCACGAGCGGCCCAGATACCTTCTTCGAACGGGAGGTCGAACCTAGCCATGGAGGCGGACGGCTCTGGGACGATGCACGGCGCGCAAATGGGACTGATTAGCGAGGTAGGCATGGAAACAACCACTGCGGGCGCCGAGGCGCGGCAACTACTCCTGCGTGACTATCAAGGAGTCTTGTCTACGCTCTCCGTGGCGGTTAGCGGTTATCCCTTCGGCTCGGTCGTCTCCTATTGCCTCGATCGGCAGGGGCGCCCCATCATCCTCATCAGCCGCATCGCCCAGCATACCAAGAACATCCTGGCCGATCCTAAGGTGTCGCTCATTGCCATCGAGCGCGGCGTCGACGACATCCAGACCGCCGGGCGTCTGACCCTGCTCGCCGACGCGGCTCGCATCTCGCCCGAGGACGAAGACACGCCCGAGCGCTACTACTGCTATTTCCCGCAGTCGCGCGACTACCACAAGACCCACGACTTCGACTTCCATCGCCTCGAACCGGTGCGCGCCCGTTACATCGGCGGCTTCGGCGATATCCACTGGCTGGAACCCAAACGACTGCTGCTCCCCAACCCCTTCACCGGCGAGGAAGAGCTCGGTATGGTCCGGCACATGAATGAGGACCACACCGAGGCGATGCAGCGCTATTGCCTTAATGGCGGCCTTGCCCTGCCCGAGGCCGTCACGCCGGTGATGACGGGGATAGACGCGGAGGGCTTTCACCTACGGTTGGGTGCGCGCATCGTCCGCTTCGAGTTTCCCTCGTCCGTGCAAAGCCCTATGGAAGTACGCCAAGCCCTGGTGGCGATGGCGCGAGCGTAGTTGGCTCTCTATCGTTAGTCGGCTTTTACCCCGAGCTCGACCCCGAACCTACAAGCTTAATCGGACCCAATCGTCGCACAGCAGGTCCGACGGAAGCTCTACCCGTTGCGAAATCGTGGTGAATTTCCTATCCTTTGTTCTGGAGCTTGCGCGTCTGTCGTCAGGTCGTAGAGCGTGCGATCAGGCATGGCGGCCCGCAGGCTTGCTTGGTCCAGGTCGTCGTTGTTGACCGTCGCAAGATCGAGGAATACGGCTTTCGTGGCGCGCTAGACTAGCGCCTCGAACACTTTCAGGAAACCACCCGCTCGCCATCGCATGAATTTATCCGTCGTCAAAACGCTCATTGGTCTCAATGTCATCGTCTACCTCATGCAAAACGTCGTAGGCAACACGGTTGCGCTGAATTTTGCGCTCTGGCCGCTTCAGCCGATCGATGGTGAATCACTGTTCCATCCGTGGCAACTCATCACGCAAGCGTTTCTCCACGGCGGCGTGCCGCATCTCGCGTTTAATATGCTGGGGCTTTGGATGTTCGGTCATGAGATCGAGCAAACCCAAGGACCGCGCCGCTTTCTCACACTGTACTTTTCATCCGTGATCACGGCCGCAATCGCGCAGTTGTTCGTTCCCGGTTGGTTAGGCTTACCACCTGCTCCGACGGTTGGCGCCTCAGGTGGGGTGTTCGGTCTATTGCTCGCCTTCGCGGTATTCTTCCCGAAACGCAAAGTAGTGCCGCTGATTCCGCCGATCCCAATGCCCGCATGGCTGTTCGCCGCGAGCTATGCGGCGATCGAGTTGTATTTGGGAGTCACCGGCACTCAAGCCGGCGTTGCGCATTTCGCGCACCTGGGCGGCATGGTCGGCGGCGGTATCGTCTTGTGCCGGTGGTATCAGCCAAGCAGGCGACGCTAGTCGCGAAAATTATTGAACTGCAAGGGCAGGTCGAGTTTCGCCTTGCGCAGAAACGCGATTGCATCTTGTAAATCGTCGCGTTGCTTGCCCGTAACGCGCACCTTCTCGCCTTGGATCTGAGTTTGGACCTTGAGCTTGGCCTCTTTGAGAAGCTTGGCCACCTTCTTCCCCGTCTCGGTATCGATGCCGTGGCGGAGGATCACCAACTGCTTCGCCGCGGCAAGGTTTACTTCCGGATCCTTGACCTCGAGGCAGGCAATGTCGATGCCGCGCTTGGTGATTTTCAGTTTCAAAATTTCGAGCATTTGTTTGAGCTGAAATTCCGACTCCGCGGTTACGGTCACCGTCGTGTCGTCCAGCTCATAGTTTGCCTTCGTGCCTTTGAAGTCGAAGCGTTTCCAAAGCTCGCGGCTCGCTTGATCCACGGCATTGGTGAGTTCGTGACCATCGATTTCGGACACCACGTCGAAAGAGGGCATATCAGATTTCCCTAAGACGGGACCCCATCCAAGGCTGTTATCCAATACCGCCGTTAATGCCGATCACCTGACCGGAAATATAGCTTGCGTGCTCCGAGGCCAGGAACGCGACCAAGTGGGCCACCTCTTGAGGCGTGCCGGCGCGTTTCATCGGCACTAAGGCTTCGATCTGCGCGGGTTTGAAGGCACGTTCGATCATCGGCGTGGCGATGATCCCGGGCGCGACGACATTGACGGTCACCCCGCGCGAGGCCAGTTCCAGGGCCAGGGATCGAGAGGCGCCGTGCAGGCCCGCCTTGGCCGCCGCGTAATTGGTCTGCCCGCGGTTCCCGAGGATTCCAGCCAGCGACGAGATGGAAATGATGCGCCCCCAGCGCGTCCCGATCATCGGCAGCAAGAGTGGTTGGGTCACGTTGAAGAAGCCATGCAGGGAGACGGCGATGACATCCTGCCATTGTTCCGGGCGCATACCGGCCATCGGGGCATCGTCGTGCACGCCGGCGTTGTTCACCAACACCTGTACCGGCCCGTTCTCCAGGATTGTCTTGAGCGCGTGTCTCGCGGCGTCGCCATCGGTCACATCGAAGTGCGTCACACTGGCCGAGCCGCCCGCCTGCACGATCTCTTCCACGATGTTTTTCGCCGTCTCCGGGTGGCGATGGCTATGGACGACGACATACAGCCCTTGCCGCGCCAACGCCAGGCAAATTGCCGCGCCGATCGCACCGCTTCCGCCCGTCACCAAGGCGCGCTTCATGAACCCTCCCCGGTGTATTTCAGGAACACGGAGGCGCGTCCGTCCAAAAGAATCTTGCCACCCGCCGTGACCTGGAACCGGTACAAATAGGCGGAGGTATCGCCGATGATCCGGGAAGCCTCAATGCGGAGCGGGTCCCGCACCGCGTCCAGACGCTGGACCAGAAGCCGCAGGTCCCGTACCCCTCCGAGATATCCGGCCGCGGGTTTTGCCTTGCCGCTCGTCAGGGCGCAATGCAGGGCCATGGCTTGGGCCGCGTATTCCAGCCCGCAGATCGCAGGCAGTTGCTGTGCCTGGCGCAGGGGGTTCGAGGGATCCTTATGGGAGATTGCCGAACAGCTCATCCCTTGCGCATCCCACGCCTCGATCGCGTGCAATAGGCACATACTACCGGCGTGAGGCAGAAGACGCCTGAGCTCAGCCTCGCTCATGGCGGGCATGGGCTCACCTCGATTGACAAGCATTGCTCCTCGAAATAATCCAGGCGCACGCCGGTGCTCCACCGCCGGGCGATGGCCGCGAGGAGCGGAAGGGCTCGCGCCGCGGGATTTCCGCCCCGCAGCGCCTCGATCCCCGGGTCGCCCAGCGTGTCGGGCGCACCGCATGGCACGTCCTCCAGATGAAGCTTCAAGCACGCCAGGTTCCGGCCCGAAGGGCGATCGCATAGCACCAGGGCTACGGCGAATCCCGCCGTCAAGGGACGCGCCGGAAACAGCGGCGGCGGAGGGGGTAAGTCGTAGGCCACGAGCAGTACCGGGGCCTGTTCAACCTCTGCGTAGGCCGCCGCCTCCAGCAAACCGCTCCCAAACGAGCTGTCGTAACAGGATAAAGAGGTGGATGAGCGCTGGGCCCCGGTCGCGATGCCCCAGTAACCGGCCGCGGCGTTGTGAACGGAATGGTGAAAGAGCGTCGGCGAGAGGACGCGCTCGGGACTGGCGAGGCTGCTGCAGATCTGGTCGAGGACCCCCGTTTCGCCCCCGGAGGAAGCGAACACCGTCGCCAAGGCGCGCGGATCGTGATCCGCGTGATGTATTGCCTCCTCCGCCACATGCATGGCCCAACGCACGAGAGCGCTGCTCCGCCGCCGCTCATTGGGAGGGAGGATGGCCGCGGAGGGCTCCTGGGTTTCGCCCCCCGGCCATGGCGCCTCGCCCGCCAGCACCGCGCGACTCGCCGGCCAGCCGGCGAAGCCCGGCCCCAAGATCCCGATCCCGTCCACATAGACTTGCATTAGAGGAGGCCAAAAATGAGGCTGCAATTATTTCCGCCGAACCCGAAAATGTTGCTCAAAACGCGCCCGAGCGGACGCTCTTGATTCTCGATCAGCACCCGGCTCGCGAGCGCGGGATCGGGTCGCGTCGTGTTGAGGGTCGCCGGTATGAATCCATGTGTGAGGCAGAGCAGTGCGATCACCGCTTCGGTGATCCCGGCCGCGCCCAGCGTATGTCCCGTCCATCCCTTGGTGGAGCTACAGGGTGTGGCCGCGCCGAAGACTGAGTTTACCGCCAGGTCCTCGACACGGTCGTTGGTCGGGGTCGCCGTACCGTGCAGATTGATATAGTCGATGGCCTCGGGCTTGATCCCGGCCCGCGCCAGCGCGCCGCGCATCGCCAGGATCGCGCCGAGACCATCGGGATGCGGGTGGGACATATGATAGCCGTCGCAACTTTCACCATAGCCGTAGAGTGCGACGGCGCCTGAGTCTGTGGTCCGCTCAATCCTTTCCAACAGCGCGAATCCCGCCGCTTCGCCGAGCGACAGCCCATCGCGTGCTTCGTCCCAGGGGCGGCAAGGCCCGGCCGAGCTCAGGTCCAGCGCGGAGAAGCCGTACAAAGTTGTAAGACAGAGACTATCCACGCCGCCAACGATAGCCGCGTCGCAGAGCCCGCTCGCCAGGAAGCGAGCCGCGCTGGCGAAGACCTTGGCGCTGGAGGAACAGGCGGTCGAGATCACGGCCGCGGGACCCCGGAGTCCAAGATAACCGCGCACGAAGTGGGCGAGAGAGAAGGTGTTGTGGGTGTAGCGATAGCGAGTCAGGAAGGACGCCGGCAAAACGCCCGAATCCTGATCCCGATCACGGTATGCGTGCTCGGTCTCATTGATCCCCGAGGTACTGGTCCCGAGGATGACCGCGATCCGCCCGGCCCCATAGCGCCGCGCGGCCGCGCGCGCGGCCTCCTCGAAACCGTCCTGCCGCAGGCCGAGCAGGGCCAAGCGGTTGTTACGGCAATCGAACGGCATAAGGTCCGCCCCCGTGATCGGAAGATCCTCCAATCCCTCGACGCGGCCGATGTAAGTGTTCAGTTCGGCATCCTCGAAGTCGCAAGGTCTCAAGCCCGAGCGCCGCGCGCGCAAGGCCGCAAGGGTGGCGCCGAGGCCGCGCCCGAGCGCCGTGACCACGGTATAATGGCTGATCCAGAGCGGCGCCATGAGCTTACTTTGCGCTGCTACTTTATTCACAACCTCTCACCCCAAAAGTCATAAAAATTGAACCAATTATCCGGCG
>JBIMKC010000047.1:11837-14529 GCA_043673925.1 Chromatiales bacterium
AACGCCGGCCGCTACGCGCCGGACACCGGCCATGCAGGTGAACGCTACCCGGCCCTTCTCCGCCGGCTCGATGCGGATGCGAAGCGGCTCCCCCGGGCGCAGCGGAGAGAGAAACTTAACCCTAGGAATGCCCACGATTGGGTTTGGTAATCCTGCCTGGATCGCGTTCATAACCTCATCCAAGATTAGCACGCCGGGGACCACCGGGTGACCGGGGAAGTGCCCAGCGAGCGCAGGATGTCCGGGATCGATGGTAACGACCCGTTCAAGCACCATCGGAGAACCGCGCGCGGCACGCCTTCACCAGTCCCTGCAGAGACTCGCGAGTCAACTTGCCGGTTTCGTTGCGCGGGAGGCTCGCCACCCGATACAGCGGCCGTGGGACGAATACCGGATCGATCGCGTTCCGCAGCGCGGAGAGGATCTGCGCGGTTGAACGCTCCGGCGCCACCACGAAGGCGATGAGGCGGGTATTGCCGGTGTCGCGCTCATCGGGCGCGAAGAATACACCATCTTCTACTCCTTCGATCTCGTTGAGTCTCTGGTTCAGATCGCCCAACGAGGCCCGGTGACCGCCGATGTTGACGACGTCACCACCGCGCCCGTGGAGTACAAATTCCTGTGCGCCGCGAGGCGTGATCAGATCGGGCAAGGGGATAGGCCCAGGGAGGTAATCAGCCTGCACGCAGCAATCGGCCGCCCCTTGTTTCAGCCTTAAGCCGTCCAAGAGCCGCCAGGCACCGGTGGCGGTGGTGCGCCGCATCGCCACGCTCCCGGCCTCGGCGAAGCCGTAGATCTCCTCGATCGGCGCGCGAAACAGGTCTTCAGCCTCACGCGCCATGCCCATCGACAGCGGCGCCGTCGCCGACAGAACCCGCTCCAGTTCCGGAAACCTCAATGCCGAGCCAATACAGGCCCGCATGTGCAAGGGCGTGGTCACCAGTATACGCCGGCGTGGAACTTGCGCCAGGGTTGAGCGCACGTCCGCCGCGAACAAGGGGCGGCCGGCATGCAAGCCCCAGCCATGTTGGGTGGGTAGCATGATCGAGGTTTCGAGGCCGTACATATGCGAGTGCGGCACCGTGGCCACGAGGCTGATCTTATCAATAGCATTAAGACCCAAGCGAGCCGCGGTGTGGCGCGCTACTGTGGTGAGCGAACTCCAGGTCTTGACGTTGGGGCGCGGCTGTCCCGTACTACCGGAGGTGAATACCACCACCGCCGTTTGCATGGCCGGGATAATTGGAATCGGCATCGGTGCCGGGGCGCTCTGGTCAAGATCGGGCAAGGAGAGGAACAGTAGACCTGGCGCTCCGGCCGCGCCGTCGCTTAGGCAATAGCTGTCCGGGTACAGTCGGGCTATCTGCGATAAAGCTTGCGGCGATCGGCCCGGAGGAAGCAGCGTAGTCTGTCCCCGGATCAGCGCGGCGGCGAACCCGGCGAGGAAGGCGTAGCGATTCTCCGTAAGGTTGATGACGGCCGGCCGCTCCGGCAGCAACCCGGACAGGATCTCGACCTGCGCTAGGAACTGGCCGCAGGTGACCGCCCTGCCCTCGTTCCAGGCCAAAACATCATTATGCTCATAGGGGCCGAGCAAGGGCACGGCGCTCATTCGATAACCCTATTTGGTCCGGTGTTTTTCGATGGACTTGCACAGGGCGCGCAACGAGGAGAAGGTCGCCGTGATGTCCGGATCATCGGAGCGCAAATGATAGCCATAGCAGCGGGAAACCGCCAACGACAGCTCGAGCGCGTCGATGGAATCCAGACCCAGCCCCTCACGGAATAGGGGATCGTCAGGAATGATATGCGCGGGGTCCATGTCAAGGTTCAGCGTTTGCATAATCAGGCGCGCGACTTCGGTTTCGAGCGGCGACATATCGGGGTCAGGCTTATACTCTAAATGTACATTATCGGATATCGATAATAGCAAGCCAACCTGAAGCAAGAGGGGTCTACCAACGTGCTAAAATCGATGCGTGAAAATAACCACTAGAACCCGGTTCCTGCTTCTGCTGGCGGCGATCCCGCTCGCAAGCGCTGCGAAAGAGTTACCGATCAACTGGGCCGAGCTTCCACCGCCCTACCATACTCCCTCGAAAGCCAGGCCGCCGCTCCTGGTGCCTCGGCCTGAAGGTGCTGTGCTCAAGTTGCCCGCGGGTTTCAAGGTTGAAGAATACCTCGAGGGGTTCCCCGCCCCGCGCTTCATGGCGCTCGGTCCAAGCAAAGAGCTACTCGTATCCGATATCGAAAACGGCGCGGTATACGTTGTACGCAACAGCAAGAAATCGCGACTTATCGCCGGCCTCGACCGGCCTTACGGTCTCGCGTTCCAGAACGAGTGGCTCTATGTCGCCGAGGCAACCTCGGTTAAACGCTATGCCTACGATGCGAAGACCGGCAAGATACGAGGCAATGGGGAGGAAGTCATCGCGCTGAAAGATTTCGGACGCGGCCATAGCACGCGCACGCTGCTTTTCGACGCTCGGGGTGACAAGCTGTACTTGGGTATCGGTTCGAGGTCCAACATCGACGCCGGCGAGCATCCGATGCGCGCCGCCATCAATCGATTTAACCCTGATGGCGGCGCGCACGAGATCTACGCTTCGGGCTTACGCAACCCCGTCGGCCTGCGCTGGTATCCGGGTACGTCTGAACTCTGGGCAACCTCCGTGGAGCGGGACGGTCTGGG
>JBIMKC010000048.1:0-13858 GCA_043673925.1 Chromatiales bacterium
TCTTCACGGCTTTCCTCAACCGAGTAACTGGGAATTCTTGGTGTTTCTAAACACCATGGGCTGTTCATCACGCTGGGCGGCCCGCTCGATCGCGGTAAGGACCCGATCATGGTGGGGCGAGAGATCGCAGACCGGGTCCGCATTCGCGGCGTCGCCGGTGAGCATGTAAGCTTGGCAGCGGCACCCGCCGAAGTCCTTGAAGCGCTCCGGGCAGGAGCGGCATGGCTCGCGCATCCACTCGAAACCGCGATAGCGGTTGAAGGCGGACGACTCGTTCCAGATCCACTCGATGCCGTGGTCGCGGACATTCGGGAAATCCAGCCCGGGGAGTTGTCGAGCGGCATGGCAGGGGAGCGCGGTGCCATCGGGCGCGATGCAGAGAAACACGGCGCCCCAGCCGTTCATGCAGGCTTTGGGGCGGTTCTCATAATAGTCGGGAACGACATAAAAGATTTTCATGCGGCCTTTCATGCTTTCCTGATAGGCATGGGCGATGGCCTCGGCCCGCTCGAGTTGCTCACGGCTGGGCAGCAAGCGATCGCGGTTGTGAAAGGCCCAGCCGTAATACTGTGTCGTGGCAAGCTCCACGTAGTCGGCGTTGAGGTCGCTGGCGAGACGCAGCATGTCCTCGATCTGGTCGATGTTATCGCGATGAGTCACAAAGCACAGGACCATCGGGTAGCCGTGTTTCTTTACGGCGCGCGCCATCTCGACCTTGTGCGTGAACGCTTCCGTTCCCGCCAGATAATCATTGAGATCCTTCCGGCTCGCCTGGAAACTGATCTGGATATGGTCCAATCCAGCCTCGCGGAACGCTTGCAGGCGAGTCTCATCCATGCCGAGCCCGGAGGTGATAAGGTTGGTATAGAACCCCAAGGAACGTGCCTCGGCGATCAGGACCTCGAGGTCGCGGCGCACTAGCGGTTCGCCGCCGGAGAAGCCCAATTGCGTCGCGCCTAGCGCGCGGGCTTGGCGAAGCACCGCGAGCCAATCCTCGGTGCTGAGCTCCCCCTTGGTGCGCGCGTAATCGACGGGGTTGGAGCAGTAAGGACACTGCAGCGGACAGGCATAGGTCAACTCCGCCAGCAGCCACAGGGGCTTAGGCCGCGCCGGTGATTCGAACCCAGCCGTGCTCATGCGCGGTCTCCATAAAATGCCGGATCTCCTCACCGATTTTAGCCCCGGAAAACTGCCCTTCGAGGTCGTCGATGATGGCGCTCAAGCGGGTTTTCCCGTCGCACCGCGTGAGGATCTCCCCCGCGGTCTTGTTGAGCTTGACCATGCCTTCCGGATACAGAATGACATAGGCTTGCTGCGCCTCCTCCCATTGCAAGCGAAACAGGGGGGCGATCTGAGGGATGCTGTCGTCGGCGAAATGCGCGCTCATCGCTCAAGGCACGACGTTGAAATACGGCGGGCGGTGATCCACGTACGCAAGCCAGAGTACATCGAGCATCGTCCACAACACATCGAGCTTAAACTTTAGGATCCCAAGCGCGCGCTGCTGCTCGGTGCGGCTACGGAAAGTGTCGAGCGTGATCGCCAGCCCGTGCTCGACATCGCGCCGCGCTTCCCGCAACCGCTGGCGAAAGTAGGCATAGGCCGCGGGTTGGATCCAGGGATAATGCTCGGGCCAACGGTCGAGGCGTTGCCGGTGGATCGCGGGGGCGAAAAGCTCGGTAAGCGAGGAACAGGCGGCCTCTTGCCAGGTGGCGCGGCGGGCGAAGTTCACATAGGCATCGACCGCGAAACGCACCCCGGGCACTACCCGCTCGTGTGACCACAGCTCCTCGCGCGTGAGCCCCACCGCCTCGCCAAGCCGTAGCCAGGCGTCGATGCCTCCCTCATCGCCAGCGCCGCCGTCGTGATCGACGATCCGCTGGATCCATTGGCGGCGCACCTCGCGGTCGGAACAGTTCGAGAGCACGGCGGCATCCTTGATGGGGATGCTCACCTGATAGTAAAAGCGGTTCGCGACCCATCCCCGCACGCCATTCTCATCGAGCTTGCCGCTGTTCATGAGCACATTGAAGGGATGGTGAATATGATAGTACCGTTCCATGGAACGCAGTTCTTGCTCGAATTGGGCGCGCGTCCACGCGGCGGGCTCGCTTACGGGCGCATCATTCACAGCACGATCTCCATGCCGTCATACGCCGCCTCAATGCCGCGTTCGGTCAGCGCCTGCCGCTCCGGACCGTCCTCGTTGAGGATCGGGTTGGTATTATTGATATGGATGAGCACCTTGCGTGGCCGTGACAGTGTATCCAGGATGCTCAACATGCCTCCCTCCCCCGAGAGCGCGAGGTGGCCCATATCGCTTGCGAGCTTGGTGCTGATCCCGAACCGCAGGAGCTCGTCCTCGGTCCACAAGGTGCCATCGACGAGCACACAATCAGCGTCCGACAAGTTGCGGTATACCTGGTCATCGACTTCGCCGAGACCTGGCGCATAAAACAGGACTTTTGACGTATCGAGGTCCTCGACCTTGACGCCGATCGTATCGCCGCGGTGCGGGTTGTGGCGGTGGGGCGAATAAGGGGGCGCCTCGCTACGTAAAGGCACGGCGGTGAAGCGCAAGTTTGCGGCGCGGGGTACGGTGAAGGGCTCGCCGTCGATGGGCAGCGTACGCCATTCGACCCCGCAATAGTATTCCAGGACTCGAAACAGTGGGTAGCCCGTCGTCAGATCCTGATAAACCATGTTGGTACAATAGACGTCCAACGGCTGTTTATGTTCGCGTAGCATCATCAAACCGGTGGTGTGGTCGATCTGGGCATCGACAAGCACGATGGCGCAGATCCCCGTGTCGCGCACGCCGCGGCCGGGCTGCAAGGCCGGCACGGAGACTAACTGGGTGCGTATGTCGGGCGAGGCGTTGAACAGCACCCAGTCGACGCCGTTGCCGGAGACGGCTATCGAGGATTGCGAGCGCGCGCGGGCGCGCAAGGACCCCGTGCGTAGACCCTTGCAATTCGGGCAGTTACAATTCCATTGGGGAAAACCGCCGCCGGCGGCGGAACCGAGGACGTGAATACGCATGGATAGCTTGAACGTCGTAAGGGGCGCCATGGTAGCAGAAACGGCGCGCCTTGTCTGGCAGATCGCGGGATGATTATGAAAGGAAATCGCCAGGCGGCTACCGCGATAGCAAAAACAGCAGGTATGCGACGGTAAAAAGAAGGAGTATCGCGAGGCCGCGCCAGAATCCGACCGGGTTGCGCTCCAAAAGCGAGCGCTGGCGCGTGCGGGTATACTCGGGATTCGGTCGGCGGAGATCATGCAGAAATTCCGACAACTCGGCACAGCGGCGGGTGGGATCGCTGTGCACGGCCTTGCGCAACGCGCCGTCGATCCAAGGCGGAATTGCCGTGTTGTAATCGCAGGCGGACGTGTAGCGCCAGCGGGCCGCGGGTAGCGGCGCAGGCCAGTGTTCGGGCATCTCGCCATAGGGCAAGCGGCCGGTCAGCAACTCGTAGGCGATCACCCCAAGCGAGAAGATATCCGAGCGGTTGCTCCCCGGTTCGCCGAGCAGGTATTCGGGCGGTTTCGACGATCGCTTTCGCGCTCCCATCGAGGTTATCACCTCCCTGCGCAATCAAGCCCACGAGATGATTGCGTTCGAGGTATTCATGCACGCCATCCGTAGCCAGCACGAAGATGTCACCCTGCGCCACCGGCACCTGGAAATAGTCGATGTACAGATGCATGCCGGCGCCCATGGCGCGGCTCAGATAGTTCCTCTCGGCCGATACCCAGACGCGATGATCGGTCGTGATTTGTTCGATCTGTCCATCGCGCAAACCGGTAGATGCGGCCGTCTCTCTGGTTTAATGATTCGATTTGACGCGCGCGCGCTGCATGGCCTAGGTTAAAAACACGGCGGCGAGGCCCAGAAACGCGGAGAATCCGATTACATCGGTGACCGTGGTCAAAAACAACCCTCCGGCAAGCGCCGGATCGATTCCAAGTTTCTTCAGGCCGAGCGGAATGAGCGTACCCGCCACGGCCGCAGCGGCTAAATTGGTCAAAAGCGCAAGCCCGAGGATCAAGCCGAGGCCCACGTCCGAAAACCAGGCGGCGGTTACAAACCCGACCACGACGGCCCAGAGCAGCCCATTGCAAACACCCACGGCGATCTCCTTCTTGAGCAGCGATCCCAAGTTGTCCCGGCCCACCCGATCCAAGGCCAATCCCCGGATCATGATCGTAAGCGTCTGACTGCCGGCGACGCCCCCCATGCCGGCGACGATGGGCATCAGGATCGCAAGCGCGACGATCTCTTGCAGCGTAGCTTCGAACCGCCCGATGACCCAGGCCGCAAGAAACGCCGTAATCAGATTGACGCCCAACCATACCGCACGGCGCGGCGCGCTCACCGCGATCGGCGCGAACATGTCGTCGCCTTCGTCTAAACCCGCGAGGCTCATCAGCGAATGGTCACCTTGGTCGCGGATCACATCGACCACATCATCGACGGTGATCCTGCCGATCAAGCGGCCGTTTTGATCGACCACCGGCGCCGACACCAAGTCGCGTTGCTCGAACCTCTTGGCCACTTCGGCCGCCGGGAGATCGGCGGGGATCGCTTCCGGTTCCCTGACCATCACGCGCTCGACCTTGCGATCGGGATCATTGGTAAGCAAGGCCGTAATCGGAAGCAAACCTTGATACCTGTGGTTGCGATCGACCACCATGAGGTTATCGGTTTTTTCCGGGATCTCGGCGCGCCAGCGCAGATAGCGAATGACCACTTCGAGGTCTACATCACTGCGGACGGTGATGGCATCGGTATTCATCAAACCACCGGCCGTATCCTCCGGGTAGTACAAAACCGAGGACACGCGGACACGGTTTTGCTCGTCCATAAGCCGCAACACGCTGTCGAGCACCGTTTCCGGCAAGTCCTGCAAGATGTCGGCGGCGTCGTCGCTCGCAAGGCCGCGTGTCACATCCGCTACTCTGCCCGCACCCATGTGCTCCAATAAGCCTGCACGCACCGCATCCTGTGCATGGGATAAGACAGCGCCCTGCTGTTCAGGCGAAATCAGTTGCCACACTTGTAGGCGTTGGTGCGGGGGAAGGGACTCGATCAGATCGGCGATCTCGGAAGGATGGCGATCCGCCAGATTTTTACCGACGGCGACGAGATCACCTTCCGAAAGCGCGTCTTGCAGTATGCCCCGCAGGATCTCCGCGGTCTCTTGCCCTGTATTTTGAGATGCTTGGGTCATAGGGTATCAATACCTTCCGCGAGCACGCTTCCGACGGCGCGCGTAGGATTCTGTCGAGGCGCTTTAGTTTAAGCCGGCGTTGATGCGTCCGAGCAAGTCGTTTATTTCACTGCTGCTGCTCGCCGCCAGCAGTTGCTCGGAGAGGGGCATGACCTCCGCGAGGCGGGTATTGTTGATGATTTTCTTTACTTCCAACAAGACCGCCGGGTGGACGCTGAAATCCCGCAAGCCAAGCCCGAGGAGAAGGCGTATGTAGCGCAGATCGCCGGCCATCTCACCGCACATGGCGACGGGCTTTTTGTGATCCCTAGCCGCCTGGATGATTATGCGGATCAAGCGCAGCACCGCCGGATGGACCGGATCATACAAATAACTGACCTCGTCATTGACCCGATCGATCGCCATCGTGTACTGAATAAGGTCATTGGTTCCTATCGAGAGAAAATCAAGCTGCTTGGCGAAAAGATCGGCGCACAGGGCCGCCGCGGGCACCTCGATCATGCCGCCGATGCGCATGTCCGGATCGAAGGGGACGGCGTGTGATCGAAATTCCGCGCGGATCTCCGCGATGATCGCAAGCACTTGGTAAAGCTCTTGGAGGTTTGAAAGCATCGGGATGAGAAGCCGCAGCGGCCCGAGGGCCGAGGCCCGAATGATCGCGCGTAACTGAGGCAGAAACAGTCCCGGCTCCTTGAGACAGAGACGCACCGCGCGCAACCCGAGCGCCGGATTCGCAAGCACCAGCCGTTCCCGCCCGCTGCTACCATCGACCTGCTTGTCGGCCCCGAGATCCAGCGTTCTAATCGTAATCGGCATTCCTTGCAAGGCATGCAAGGCTTGGGAATACACTTGGAACTGTTCTTCCTCGGCCGGCGGACGATCCCGGTTCATATAGAGATATTCGGTGCGATAAAGGCCCACGCCCAAGGCCCCGACGTTCAGGACCGATTCGAAATCCTTCGGCAACTCGATATTGGCTTCCAGGCAAATCTTGATGCCGTCCCCGGTCATCGCCGGCGCGCCCTTCAGCTTGATTAACTCGGCGAAATAGACCCGCTCTTGCTGCTGTAATCCTTCGTAATACCGGATCGTCTCGGGGTCCGGATCGACCAAAAGCACGCCCGAGATCCCATCGATGATGACGAGGTCTTCTTCACGCACGTAGCGGCGCGCTTGATGCAGGCCCACGATGCTCGGGATGCCTAGGCTACGCGCGAGGATCGCCGTATGTGAGGTCGGGCCACCGTGCTCGGTCGCGAACGCCGCGATGCCGTGATGTTGCATGAGCACCGTATCGGCGGGTGTGAGGTCATCCGCCAGCACGATGTAGCCCCGCAGCCGGCTATCGGGGACCTCGTGCCGCATCGGGCCCTGATTGAGCAAAATGCGTTGCATGCGATTGACGACGTGATCAACATCATCCTTGCGTGTCCTTAGATAGGGATCATCCATTTCCTCGAAAACCGCCACCAACGCGTCGCGCTGGATTTTCAAGGCCCATTCAGCGTTACAGCGCCGCTCGGTAATCAGCCGCGCGGGCTCGTGCGTCAAGGCCGAGTCTTCCAACATCAATAGATGGGTGTCGATGAACGCAGCGATGTCGGGTGCGGTCGCGGGTGGAATATGGTCCCGGATCGCGCGCAATTGCTGCCTGGCGGTGAGCACGGCGTGCTCGAACCGGCGTACTTCCGCGACGATATACTCTTCTGTCAAACAGTACTCGCTGATGTCGAGCTGGTCGCGGTGGAGAATATGAGCCCGTCCCATGGCGATGCCTCGAGAGACGCCAACACCGTGCAGGGAAATGCTCATTCCGACTCACCGAATTTGTTAGCCACTAAATCCTCTAAGCTTGCGATGGCCTGCCGCTCGTCGGGTCCGCTCGCAAGGATTTCGATCTCGGCTCCGTTGTGAGCGGCGAGCATCATGACCCCCATAATACTCTTGCCGTTGACTTCCTTGCCATTTCTGCGGATCTTGACCTCGCATTGAAAGCGCGACGCCAGTTGCACGAGGCGCGCGGCCGCGCGGGCATGCAAGCCGAGCTTATTTATGATCCGAACATTACGGAACATCATTCACCGCTAATCCGTATCGCTGATTTCCACGATCCCGTCGCGACCGCCGGTAATGGCCTTGTCGACGAGTCGCTCCAGGCCTAGATCGGCGTAGTTCAGTACTCGGAGCAGCATCGGCAGATTGACGCCGGTTACGATTTTCACGCGCCCTTCACCCAGCAGCCGGGTCGCGATATTGCACGGTGTGGCGCCACGGATATCCGTCAGGACGAGCACGCCATCGCCTTGGTCTAGGGCTTGGATCATGGCGCTGGCTTGAGCGTGGGCTCGTTCCGGTTCACAGTCGCGTCCGATGCTGACGACGGCGAGCGGAAGCCTCTGTGCTCCGAACGTCTTTACCGCAATATCGCGAAGCGACTCACCGACGTTGTCGTGTCCGATGATCAAGATGCCGACGCTCATAGGAGCCCTGTCCCGTCGCGGTGGGTTACGAGCACATGCCGTCCTTGCGAGCTAAGATGGGACGCCAGGCGTTCCACGATATATACCGACCGATGGTGCCCGCCGGTGCACCCCACGGCGACCGTTAAATAACTGCGTTGGTCCGCTTCAAACCGAGGTAACCACGCGTCCAAGAACGCACGGAGCTGGGCCGTCATGTCGTGGACGAGCGGCGCCGCCTCCAAGAATTCGATGACCGGAGGATCGCGTCCGGAGAGATCGCGTAACCGCGGTTCCCAATGCGGATTGGGTAAGCAGCGTACATCGAAAACGAAATCGGCGTCCGCGGGCAGACCGTGCTTGAATCCAAACGAGATGAGTTGTACCGACATGATGTTGGCTTGCCTTTGTGCGACTCGTTCCCGCACCAGAGCCCGCAACTGGTGGACCGAGGTGCGACTTGTGTCGATGCGTAAATCCGCATACTCCGCGAGCGGCCCAAGCAAACGCCGCTCCTCCTGAATGGCGACCGTGAGCGACACTTCAGTTGCGGAGAGCGGGTGTTTGCGGCGCGTCTCGCTAAAGCGCCTGAGCAAGGCTTCGTCGCCGGCCTCCACGAATACAAGCTCCACCGCAAACTCGCTGCTTTGCTGTTGCCGCAAAAACCGCGGGAAGTTCGTCAATGCATCGGCGGGATTACGGGCGTCGATGCCGATAGCAACGTTTTCGTAAAGCGGTTGCTCGGCCGAGCGAATTTGAGAGAACAATTCCGGCGCCAGACCGATGGGGAGGCTATCGATACAGTAATAGCTCAGATCCTCGAGGACATTGAGCACGGTGGTCTTTCCCGCACCCGACATACCCGTGACAATGATCAACCTCCGGGCCACGGCAACCCTCAAACCGCTTTATCGAGCAAAGCGCGCTGTCTGTGCATGAAATCGTCGGCCGAGTTATAACCGCTCATGCGCAAGATGTGGTTACGGGCGGCGCACTCGACCAATACCGCCAAGTTACGGCCAGGCGCCACGGGGAGGACGATTTCCGGGAAATCCAGTCCCAGCACCTGGTGCGCACTATAGCTTCCTTCCAGGCGATCGAGGTTAATCAAGCCTTCGCCCTCCAATCGCTCCAGGCGAATGACCAAGCGCAAATACTTGTTGCTTCGCAAGGCGCCCGCGCCGAACAGCTCACGCACGTTCAAGATGCCAAGCCCGCGCACCTCGAGGAAATCGAGCAGGCCCTTCGGACACGTGCCGTTGACGATATCGGGGGCGATGCGCGAAAACTCCGGCGCGTCGTCCGCGATCAATCGGTGGCCGCGCGTGATGAGCTCCAGAGCCAATTCGCTCTTTCCAACCCCGCTCTCACCGGTGAGCAATACGCCTATGGACATCACCTCCAAGTATACCCCGTGCAGCGTCACAACCTCGGCCAAGAGATTCGAGAGATAGTAATGCAGGTCATCGGAGAGCTTATTGCTCGCGAGCGTCGAGGTGAAAAGCGGCGTGGTGCTTTCCTCGCACGCCCTGCCTAGCTGCTCGGGCACGAGCTGACTGTCGGCGACGACGATACAATGGGGTTCGTGACTCAGCAATTGCCGGATCGCATCCTCGCGCGAGATCGCGCGCAACCCCGACAGATATTGGATCTCGGAGGATCCCAGGACCTGGATCTGGTTCGGATGAATCAAATTCAGGTGGCCCACCAAGGATTTCTCGGAGCCCAGGCCCGCGCTGTGATCGTGCCTTGTTTCTAGGGCGCTGATATGGTCCCCGACGATCTTCCTCCTGGTCTCGAAGTGCACCTCATCGGACCTAATCGATCGCCCCCCGCCCGCGCGCCCGGCCACCCACTTGAGCGCAAGCCGCTCGGAATGGATCTCGAATAAATCGCTAATTGTGACCGACGACATAGCTTCCCAAGCGATCCGGCCATGCGCTCAGTAGCTCATAGAGCGTATCGGCGCCGGTACATGCCCTGATTCGGGACACAAACTCCTCATCGCTGAACATTTCCGCAAGCTCGGCGAGAATCCTTAGATGCTCGTCGTGGCATCGGGCCGGAACCTGTAACGCAAAAAAAAGATCGACGGGCTTCTCATCGATGGCGTCGAAATCAACGCCGGTCTTGGTATAAATAAACGCCCCGCGGGGCTTATCGCCGTGCGCGGTCCGGCCGTGCGGGATCGCAACCCCGCGTCCAAATCCGGTGCTACCGAGCCGTTCCCGCGTGATCAGACTATGGAACACCTCGTCACTGGTTAACTTCTCAGGTTGATCCGCGATCAAACTTGCTAAGGCTTCGAGCACGCCTTTTTTGCTGCATACATCGATCTCGACGGCGACGCGATCGCGGACCAGGATCTCATCCATACCCATCGCTTATACTCTTGTTCCGTGCGCTACGACCCTAAGCAGCCCCCTCTACGCTTTGCGCCCGCCGTCCCCGCGATGATGATCCGTTATTTTGTCTTTGTGTTTCAGCAACTGGCGGTCTAATTTGTCCACTAATGCATCGATTGCCGCGTACATATCGTCGTGCTCGGCGTCAGCGAACAGATGACTGCCCGCGACGTGCATCTTGGCTTCCGCGCGTTGCCGCAGCTTCTCGATGGCCAAAATGACATGAATTGCCGTAACGTGATCGAAATGCCGTTCCATCCTTTCAAATTTTGTCTCGACGTAACGGCGTATCGCGTCCGTAACTTCGATATGGTGGCCGGTAACGTTTATCTGCATTGCAACTCCCGACAGTTAGAATTAGCTGGTGGCGCCGCTACACGAGGCATCTTCTTTCATTCGAGGGCGGAATGGCCATGGCCTCGCGGTACTTAGCGACGGTCCGCCGGGCGACGTTAATTCCTTGCACCGATAACACCGCCGCGAGCTTGCTATCGCTCAAGGGTTTCAACGAGTTCTCGGCGGCGATGAGTTTTTTGATGACGGCGCGGATGGCTGTTGACGAACACTCCCCGCCCGCGGAAGTGCTCAAATGACTCGAGAAAAAATACTTGAGTTCGTAAATCCCCCTGGGCGTGTGCATGTACTTGCGGGTGGTTACGCGCGAAATCGTTGACTCGTGCATGCCCAATACCTCGGCAATATCGTGCAGGACCAGCGGCTTCATCGCCACATCACCGTGTTCTAGGAACGCGCGCTGACGCTCAACGATGGCCGTTGCGACCCGCAATAGTGTCTGACTTCGGCTTTGCAGGCTTTTTATGAACCATCGCGCCTCTTGCAGGTGTGTGCGCAGCGAGGTGTTATCCTGGCTATTGTCGGCCCGGCGCACCATGCTCGCGTAATAGGGATTAACGCGCAGGTGTGGAATGACCTCGGCGTTTAATTCAACCTGCCACGCACCGGTTTTTTTTCGTACGTGGACGTCCGGTACGATATATTCCACCCTGGCATCCCGAAGGTGCGCCCCGGGCCGCGGATTCATGGTCTGGATCAGCGCGACCACCTGTTGCAGTTCCTCCCGGCTCAACTTCATGCGCCGCGCCAAGCGTACGTAATCACGCTCGGCCAGGAGGTCGAAGTGTTTTTCCACTAAATGCCTGGCTTGTTCCAGCCACGGATTACCGCCGTCTTGCTGACTCAGTTGAATGGCCAAACACTCTTGCAGGCTGCGCGCCGCGACCCCCGGGGGATCCAAGCGCTGCACCCAATGCAGAACGGCCTCGATTTCGTCGAGTTCGACTTGATCTTGATTGAGGGATTGGCGCAGCTCATCAAGACTTGTTGTTAAGAAACCATCATCGTCCAGCGCATCGGCGATCGCATAGGCTATCGCTTTGTCCATATCAGTGATCGACGACAGATTGGTTTGCCACAGCAGGTGGTCCTTCAGCGATTCGCCCGCGGCGCGCTGATTCTCAATTTCAGAACCGGCGTAGTCCCCCGAAACCGCTTGGGGCATCGACGTGTCATAGACATCATCCCATGCGCTGTCGACCGGAAGTTCCTCGGGAATATCCTGGGCGATCGCGGCGCCGGCCACATCTTCGACCTCGCTCGCGGCTTTTGGCGTCTCCGCGTACGGGAGGCTTTCGGCTTCCGGCGACGTCACACTCCCGTAGCCGTCTTCGTGCTCATCCTCGACGGCCTCCAACATCATGTTAGACTCGAGCGCCTGCTGGACTTCCAGGCTCAGTTCCACGGTGGACAGTTGCAACAAGCGAATCGCTTGCTGCAACTGGGGGGTCATGATGAGGCTCTGCCCTAAGCGTAGCTGCAGTGCTTGCTTCATAAATGCTGGTTCAGGCGCGTTGGGGCAGAGTCTTAGCGTGAGTAACTACATTTTAACGCAATTTTCATCGCCGGTATCCGCCAGCCAGCGCCTCAAGCATTATTTATCGGTGCCTGGCGTGGGCCCCTCTACCCGCCGGAGCCGCGCCCGATAGGCGTTAGACCATGGGGGTACGACCGGCCGCCGGATCCCGGTCAGCCGGCGCCACCAATAGCCTGCCCGGAGATCCGACACCCGCACCGCTCCGCTGCGGACACTCGGCGCATGCACGAATTTGTCTTGGCCCATATATATCCCAACATGGGTATAGGGGCGGCCAGCGACGGTGTGGAAGAAAGCCAAGTCGCCGGGTAGACGGGCCGCCAAGGACATCTGCGGTAAAGCAGCAGCCATCGATGCCGTATCGCGCGGGAGCACGATCCCATGCCTGGCGTAGACATATCTCACAAAACCGCTGCAGTCGAAACCTTCCTCGGGCGAATCACCGCCGTAACGATACGCCACCCCGGTCAGGCTCAGGGCGGTCGCTACGATCCCCGGTGGACCGCCGGGCGCCGCGGCCGGTTCGCGCTGCGTGAGGCTTCCCGCACACCCCGCGAGGACAGTCAGACTCACTACCAGGCCAGCGCGCGCGACATGAATCTTTCGTCGCCGGTTTCGCAAGGAGGTGTCTACGGTGTTATTGGTCCGGGCCGCCGCCATAATCGCCACAGGCTCTTCACGGTGATCTCGAAATGACAGCCTTCGGTATAAAGATCGGCCCGCCTTAATCGTCCCAGTCTTAGTCTCGTGAGGAGCGGCTGGAACCAGTCTCGATCGAGGCGCGCGAGCCGTTCGAGCCAAGCCTCGTGAGCGCTCGGTTCCTCGGGGAAAACCACCAAGCATTCGGTCGCAGGCCCGGCTTGCTCCAGCAGCGCTCCAAAACTTCCGGGCAGGCGCGAGGGCGCGCAACCGCCGAGGACCGCCAGGCCGGTCATGATGGGTTCCGCTCCCCAAACGGCGCGACCGGGAACCCTGGCTACCGGCGGCAAGCTTCCCGCCCCCCAAAACCATAGGCTATTGATGGCCGGCTCACCGCGGTCCTCCCGCTCGCGGTTGACCGCGGTATCATGCAACACCATTTGAACCTCGTTCATGAGCGGCACCCACCGTTTAGCGTCCCTGCCCTTCGGCAAAAAACCCTCTAGGTGCCGCGTAGCCACCGCCGAAGGCGGCCACGTTTTAACCGCCGCCGCATCTTCGAGCCGCACATACCAGCGCTTGGGATCGCGCCCCACCTTGATCTCGATCGCATGGGCTGCCAAGGCGGCATTGAGCTTGCTCACGAGCTGCCGGGCTTCGTGCATACCGAGGTTAAAGCTACGACCATCGAACAGGATCAGCTTGGCTAGGTCGGGTTGCAGATGTACCGGATCGGCGCGCATCCACCCACCACCGTGCTCGGAGGCAAAATCGGCGAGATGAGTGATCGCCGCGACCGGGAGATCATACTCTCGATGTTCCTCGACGCCGAAGAGACGACAAATGAGGGTCTCATAACACGCGCCGTCGTCCACCCGCGCCGCGCGCGCGAGCAAGATCGCTAACGCCGGGAAACGATGCTTCGCGCCAGCGTCAAACTGTAATCGATCCGAGTGCGGTCCAAAGAGCCCGGGAACTACCAGCGTTAGCAGCGACACGATCTCCCGAAAACCGTAGCGTCAGAGCTTGTGAAGAAATCGTCGCGAGCGATGGGAGCTCGCGTTGCATCCTCGGCGCGCCAAGCAGGGCCATTCCCTGGCCCTGGCTTCCCGCCGGAGCGCAGGAACCGGAGTGTATACTGAAATACATGAGGATTCCGAGCACCGCCGGAACGTGAGATCCCGAGCGCAGCAGATTTTTTCACAAGCTCTCAGCGCCGAAACAGCCACA
>JBIMKC010000049.1:0-9043 GCA_043673925.1 Chromatiales bacterium
TGCGTCCTCGGCGCGCCAAGCAGACCCCTCCCTGGGCCTGGCTCTGGGCGCGAGCCGGTGACATCACGATATGGGTCGTGCCATCTCGATAGGGCGTCTTCAGTGCTAGCACCACCTGCCCGGCACGGTTGAGTGTAAGCCGCTCGTTGGCAATGGCGGGGCGGGTGATGTAGCGGCATAGGTGTTCGAGTTTCTTGCGCTGGTTGATGGCGCAGCGCACCTCGGCATGCAGGCTAAAGCCCTGCTCATTGACACAGCATTGTTCTGTGGGCTCCGCCTCTGGGCTGGGGACGGTTTGTAAAGTCAGCACTTTTTGCCCCGTCCGGGGCCCGAGCGCAATGCGGTAGGTACAGGCCGCCGCTTGCAGGGGACCGAGCGCGGTATCCGGATCGGTTTCGGCGATATAGGTCATCCCCTGCTCTTCAGCCGAGAGCTGGTGCACCGCGGCGCCGCCAGCGACGATGGTGCTCGACGACGGTTTCGAGGTCCCGCTGCCCAACACCGCCGATTTTTCGTTGCGCGCGCACTGGAGCGCCGAAGGCATCGTGCGCGTCGGCTTTCGCATCGTGGACATGCGCGGCTCCATCACGCGCACGCGCAATTGGGTCACTGAGATCAATGGCAGTTGGCGCCGCGAGTCGATAGAAGGAGGCGCAGCCACGCGTGCCCTGCTTCACGCGCATATCGAGGTCGCCAGCCATTTGCCACAATGGACAACTCGTAGCGGGGCAATGCGCGATATCCCCACGGTGTTCGAGCTGCTGCGCGCGCTGACCCGCAACTTGCCCACCGAGATCGCGCTCGGAGCGACCGGCGCGCGCTGACGTTCTACCGGAATCCACGTCACTTCCCGTCGGAAACCCATACAGCTTGCGTCACAAACCACCGCACCTTGCCTGACATCGCGCGCGGCACGGCTGTTGCTCAGACAAGCATCAACGACCGGAGGTGCTTTGATGAGCGCATTCATTGTTTCCCTTTTGGCTCTTTCTGCCGCGCTGCCCGAGCCCGGCTATGTCTCAATCGGCAGTCACGACGGCGTCCAGGTTTTCATGCGCCAGGACTCCGCGATCGTCGATCTCGCGGCGGTCGGTGAGTTCGACGCCAGTCCCGCCGAAGTTCACGCGGCGCTGATCGACTACGGCGCGCATCCCAAGTACAACAAGCGCCTCGCAGAAAGCTCCGTGCTGTCTCGGCGGCCCGGCGAGCTGCTCGTCTATCAGTACCTCAAGCTGCCGGTCATCAAGGACCGCGACTACGCGCTACGCGTCGGCTGGCGTGATGGCGACCCGCACCAGCTCACCTTCGCCATCGACGGTAAGCAAGGTCCTGCGCCCACCAACAAGACGGTGCGGCTGACCACGCTAACGGGGCGCTGGGATCTCGAGCCTATCCGCAGTGGTGCGGCGACTCGCGCCGTCTATCACGTGCGCATCGACTTCAGCGGCACGGTGCCGCGCTGGATGGTGCGCGGAGGCGCAGCCAAGGATCTTCCGCTGGTGTTCGCCGGCATGCGCCGACTGATTGCCGAGCACCGCCTGTTTTCTCGCCGCTAGCCCTGCCGGAAACCCGTCATGTCCGCCGCCAAAACGAACACATCTTGCAAAGACGCCAGGAGCCGCACGCAGATCGCGTTCGGTACGCGAGTTGCTGAGACGCAGATGCACGACCCCTTGACCATGGAGCCCGCCATGAAAACGACCACCCGAGCAGTTCTTGTCGGTATCAGCGCGTTCGCCGCCTTCATCTACGCGGTGAACGTCTTGTCACTCGCCATCGTGCTCGCTCTCAGCGGCGCCGCGGTGCTGACCTTGGTGGTGGTATGGCACCGCCTCCTGAGCGCGGCGATCGCACCGCGGGTCAAGACCTGGACGACCATGCGTCACTATCCTTCCGTCACGGTGATCCGTCCGGTGCGCGGTAAGGACGTGGGCGCGGCCGAGAACTTCGCCGCAGCGCTCGACACCGGCTATCCGGGCGAGGTCGAAACCTTGTTCATCTTCGACGACGACAAGGATCCCGGCCTGCCGATCGCGCGCCAGGTGGTTGCCGACCACGTCGCCGCGGGGCGTCCCGGTCGCGCCGAGGTGATCGTCGCCGGCGCGCCGCCGCAAGGCCGCACGGGCAAGCTCAACGCCATGGTCGTGGGCCAGCGCATGGCGCGCGGCCAGCTGATCGCATTCGGCGACTCGGACACGCGGCCGGATCATCACGTGCTGCGGGAGATCGTGGACACCCTGATGGCTTCGCCTGAAAACGGCTCGGCGTTCGCGCCGATCCTGGTGCACCAGTCCCCGCAGGCCGCGGGCGACGTGCTCTACGCCATCATGCAGAACGCGCTTTATGCGCCGCTGGCCGCCTGGGCGTCGGGCGAGCGTCGCGAGCTGCCCTTCATCATGGGCCAGCTCATGGTGTTCCGTCGCGAGGCGCTCGCGGCCATCGGCGGGGTCGAGTGCGCGCAGGGGCAACTGGTCGACGATATGTACATCGGCAAGCGCGTGCACGAAGCCGGCTACAAGAACGTGATGAGCCGCCACCGGTTGCACATCGCGACCGGCGGCATGACCCTGAGCGAGTTTTTGCCGGTGTTCCACCGCTGGATGATGTTTTCCAAGAACGGCCTCCCGGTGTCGTTCACATGGCGGCAGTGGCTGCAAGGCGCAGGCTTCTTCGCCGCACTGATCGCGATGCTCACCGGACTCTTCACCGGTCACCTGCTGGCCGCGGCACCGGCGGCGGTGGCGCTGCTGGCACAGACGTCGAGCCTCCTGATCCTGCAGCGCCAGTATGGCGGCGCGTCTATTCCCGCGCGTTGGGCTTGGGCGCCGGTAGCGTGCTTTGTCCTTGCGCCCTTCGTGCTGGCGCAGAACGCGCTCAAGCGGAAGGTCGTGTGGCGTGGCCGCGAGTATTCGCTGACCAACACGGCGGCGCTCAGCGTAGCGGCCGGACGTTAGTCATGTCGCCGCGCGGCCTCTCATCCTGCAGTCGGTCGAGACCCCAAGTCATGGGGCATGGAACGCTGGCTCAACCTGACTCGCCCCGATCCCTCGCTGCTCGGCGAGTGGTCGCGGCTCTTGTTCGGCGACCAGCTGCCCACCTTCACCAAGCTGATCGTCGCTGATTTCCCGCCGCGCGTGCACGTCGGGTTTCGCCGCGCCGTGAGAATAGGACTTTTAAACGCCCTGTTTCGTCGACAAGAGAAAGTACAGCTGGGCCTGTGGGCTGTCAAAAACGCGAAATCTCGGTCCAGAATTGGGGACTTTCCGGACCATTCATCGGCCCGAGGCGCTAAGTTTTGGGACGTTTTAGCGTCTCGCGCGGGTGCGGGCCAAAGGGGGTTGTCGGCTCAGGGGGATGAACCGGATTGGGTAGGCGACTGGCTGGGAATCAGGCCGTTGGCAGTAATGCGAATGGCCGCGTGGGTGCTCGGGGCGGTGCCCGGGCAGAGGTGTGAGGATCTTGGCGATCACGGGAGGCTGTTCGATGGCGGCGATGATCTTCAAGGTGCCACCGCACTGGGCAAGATGTGACGGGGCTTTTTGCCGAGAGCGGGTATTTAGGCAAAGTAAAATCGATTAGCGACATTTGGTTACTGAAGCTCCGTGAGCCCAACGGCACCTATACCTATGCCGTCTGGAGCACGGGCGCGAGCACGAGCACGAAACTGATCTTGAATGCACCGGTAGCGGGAGCGCTGAACATTCAGAAAGTAGGCAGCGATCCGATCGCCGTTAGCAAAGCTTCATTCAAGGCCGGTAGTAATGCAATCAATGTTGCCGTCTCCAGTACCCCCCGGATCATCCGGTCCGCTGGCGCCGACCCCAATATCACAGAGGCGACGGATTAAGTCGGTTCCGTAAACCGCAACGTAGCTGGTATTATGTATGGTGCGAGGGACCCTTCAGGAATGACTGAATCCCTCGCACCTGTTATCGGTTAACTGGCAGTAAATAAATCTCCGGATGGCTCCGCCTTTGGTTACCGTAAATCGCACCGTGCAACTTTGCAAACAACCTGTATATAAGAACTGTATGGGTGTTGATCGACCACTGATCGAGCTATCAATCGGTTATGCGCTTGTAGGCCCGCGTACGTGACATTTTTGTTCGAGGGGTGAAGAGGCAGGAGACGTCTGGGACAATGAGAAGTCGTCAACGAACACAGAACCGCCGTGGATCCGCTGCCCTATGCCGCCATGGTCAAGGACGTACGCGATCGCAGGAAGGGCGGCGGCACCCCCGACCCATTGTGGTAACTGGAGTCAAGGGCATTCCCGCTTACATCGAAACTGCTAATCGCGACGCCGGTGTCCTGACCGAAGGCGACGCGCTGGCCGTGTTTCCGCCGGTCGCTGGGAGATTATGTCTGAGCCACGATGAGTTCACCGGACGAGCGAGCGATTAAGCGCCTTGGGGATTGGCTCAGGTAGACTATTATGCCTCCGCCTAGCGCATTCTGCGTGATCACGATTTCAAGCACACGTTTGGGAGGCGGCTTCTGGCGGCCGGTGTGAGCTTCGAGGACCGACAGGATCTGCTGGGAGACAAACCCGAAAGGATCACGATACATTACTCGGAAGCCGAGCCATCGAACTTGATCGGCGCGAGCAACGCAGTATGCGAGACAGAGTCCCGCATTGGTCGTGATGCGCAGCCGTGTAAACGCGCAAGTCGTTGTTTACTTATGGGCCGTGCAGGAGTCGAACCTGCGACCAACGGATTAAAAGTCCGCTGCTCTACCGACTGAGCTAACGGCCCGTGTATCGAGCGGGGGAGATGATACCGAATACGCAACGGAGAAAAAAGCGAACGACGGGTTCACAGATCCCCGCAGCGACGCCAGCGGCACCGCGCTGGACGCTCTTGATTTTTCAGCCGTAGCCGTTATGTTGGTATAACGGATCCACAAGACGAGTAGTTTCTCATGCCTTTCTATGAGTATGAATGCGCCGATTGCGGCCAGCGTGTTGAGGTCTTACAGCAGATCAGCGATGAGCCGCTCTCGCAATGTACGACGTGTAATGCTCAAAGCTTAAGAAGATTGGTTTCCGCGGCCGGATTCCGGCTCAAGGGCTCGGGCTGGTACGCCACGGACTTCAAGAACAAGGGAACGCAAGCCGGCGACAAAGGGGAGGATAAGACCGAAAAAGCCGCTGCTTCAAAGGAAGAGACCGGAAGCGGGTCCAGCACGAGTGCCTCGGCCGAATCGAAATCGCCGACGACAACGGCCGATTAATAGCGACCACAGACTCGTTTGTCTTTGACGGGCCTCAAGGGATTGATCAGCCCGCATTGCGCTCGTCTGAACCAGCCCGTAACATTGCCGTTTTCGTTGCAAAGCGAGCGTCGGGGGTACGGTGCGCAGTCACTACTGCGGGCAATTGAATCTTGCGCATATAGACAAAGAGGTCGAGGTTTGCGGGTGGGTGCACCATCAGCGTGACCACGGCGGTGTGATTTTTATCGATCTTCGCGACCGCGAGGGGCTCGTACAAGTCGTCTTTGACCCGAGTACCCCCGCAAGCTTCAGCGTCGCCGAGCGTGTCCGTAGCGAGTACGTCTTGGGGGTGAAGGGCCGCGTGCGGCCGCGCCCCCCCGGCACCGAGAATCCCAGCTTGAGCACCGGGGCCGTGGAAATCCTCGCGCAGGGCATACAAATCCTCAATAGCGCCGAGACGCCGCCGTTCCAGCTCGAGGACGAGGGCGTCCAGGAGGAATCGCGGCTCCGGTTTCGCTATATGGATCTGCGGCGTCCCAAGATGCAGCGGAACATCCGCTTGCGCGCCCAGGTCTGCCGCATTCTGCGGTGCTTCCTCGACGAGCACGGCTTCCTGGAAATCGAGACCCCGATGCTGACGCGGGCTACCCCGGAAGGGGCGCGCGATTACCTGGTCCCAAGTCGCAACCATCCCGGAAAATTCTTCGCACTCCCGCAATCCCCGCAAATCTTCAAACAGTTGCTCATGATGTCGGGCATGGATCGTTATTACCAGATCGTGCGCTGCTTCCGCGACGAGGATCTGCGCGCCGATCGTCAACCGGAGTTTACACAGGTCGATATCGAGACGTCCTTTATGGACGAGACCGCGATCACTGCTCTTATGGAGGAGATGATTAGGAAACTGTTTAAAGCCGCCCTCGGCGTAGCGCTTCCCGCAGAGTTCCCGCGCATGAGCTACCATGAGGCGATGCGCCGGTTTGGAACCGACCGGCCCGATCTACGCGTCCCCCTGGAGCTGGTCGATGTGGGCGATCTCGTTAAGTCGGTCGAGTTCAAGGTTTTCTCCGCTCCGGCGAATCGATCGAGCGGCCGCGTGGCCGCCCTGCGGGCTCCGCACGGGGGGGAACTGACGCGTAAGACGATCGATGGCTACGCGGATTTCGTGGCCATCTACGGGGCGAAAGGCGTTGCTTATATCAAGATCAACGAGCGGGAACGCGGCCGCGACGGGTTGCAATCGCCCATCTTAAAATTTCTCCCCGATGAGGTCATTCATGGCGTCCTCGATCGCACGCGGGCTGAGAATGGCGATCTCGTTTTCTTCGGCGCCGATGAAGCCAAGATCGTGAATGAAGCGCTGGGTGCCTTGCGCTTAAAGCTCGGACAGGATTTATCCGTCGCCGTGAATGACTGGAAACCGCTGTGGGTGGTTGACTTCCCGATGTTCGAGCGCAACCAGGAAGAGCAGCGCTGGGAAGCGCTGCATCATCCTTTCACCGCGCCCAAGATCGGCGAGGTGTCGCAACTGGAGACCTCGCCGGGCACTTGTCTGTCCCGCGCCTACGATCTGGTCTTGAACGGCACCGAGATCGGAGGCGGATCCATCCGTATCCACCGCCGGGAGTTGCAACAAGCGGTGTTCCGGCTGCTCGGGATCGGTGAGGAGGAAGCGCAAGAGAAATTCGGCTTTCTCCTCGACGCGCTGCGCTTTGGGTGTCCGCCCCACGGAGGGATCGCGTTCGGCTTGGATCGCCTCGTTATGCTGATGGCGGGCGCGTCCTCGATCCGGGATGTCATCGCCTTCCCGAAGACGCAATCGGCTGCCTGTCCGCTCACGGCCGCGCCCGCGGCTGTCCCCGATGCGCAACTGCGTGAGTTATCGATTGCCGTGCGGCGTACGGCGCGCGGCGATTAGCATTGCATGCCCCTACCTACGACTATCCTCACCCCGCGCTCACCACCGACGTGGTGCTGTTCACCATTGAGGATTACAAGCTGCAAGTGCTACTCATTCGCCGCGAGGTGGTGGAATTTATCACGTAGTTTGGGTGTCAAATGGCACAGCGGCGCGCGCCGGCACGGAATATCATTGAGTTTTCGCTAGAATCCTAGAAATATGATCAGTTTTAGTCCGATTCGAGAACGTCACCCGGTAAAAATACCTTCGTACGAGGTGCCAGAAACGGTGACCGAGCAGCTCGACGCGGAGGAACGCGCGCGTCTCGTGGGCATGATTAAGCGCCTGCTGAGGGACAGAAAAGCGGTGATCGTTGCGCATTATTACACCGACTCGGCGCTGCAGCAGCTCGCCGACGAGACGGGGGGTCATGTTTCCGACTCCCTGGATATGGCCCGTTTCGGTTATAAGCACCCAGCATCGACGCTGGTCGTCGCCGGCGTGCGCTTCATGGGCGAGACCGCCAAGATCCTGAACCCCGAGAAGCGCGTGCTGATGCCGGATCTGGAGGCGACTTGCTCGCTCGATCTCGGCTGCCCGGCCGAGGAGTTTTCGACCTTTTGCGATGCCCACGCCGATCGCGCTGTGGTCGTCTATGCCAACACCAGTGCCAGGGTCAAGGCGCGCGCCGACTGGGTCGTCACATCGAGCAGCGCGGTCGACATCGTCGCGCACCTCGCGGCGCGCGGGGAGAAAATCCTGTGGGCGCCGGATAAGTATTTGGGCGGCTATATCCGCGAGCAGACGGGCGCCGATATGGTCCTTTGGAACGCGGCCTGTGTGGTGCATGAGGAATTTAAGGGACTCGAGCTCGAAGCGCTCCGCAGGCAGCACCCCGATGCCAAGGTCTTGGTGCATCCGGAATCCCCCGCGTCGGTCGTGGCGCAGGCGGACGCGGTCGGCTCGACGAGCGCGCTCATCAAGGCGGCGCGCAAACTCGAAGCTTCCAAATTCATTGTGGCCACTGACAAAGGCATCTTTTACAAGATGCAGCAGGCCGCTCCGGGCAAACAGCTTATCGAGGCGCCCACGGCCGGCCGCAGCGCCACCTGCAAGAGCTGTGGACACTGCCCCTGGATGGCGATGAATGGGCTTAGAAAGCTCGCGGCCTGCCTTGAAAATGGGGACAATGAAATCCTGCTGGACCCCCAGATCGCTGCCCGGGCAAGGGTGCCGATCATGCGTATGCTCGACTTTACCAAGGCGCGCGGTCAGGCCGTTTTCGGTACCAACGACGCCTAGTTCGCGTAGCCGCCGGCCCGGCGTACGCCGATGATCCCGCGAGCGGAAGCGGTAATTTTAGTGCACGGTCTTTTCATGACCGGCGGGGACATGACTGTCTTGCGGCGGCGCTTGCTTAGGATCGGCTTTACTACCCACCAATTCTCCTACCCGAGTACGCGCTTCGAGCCGCTACGCAACGCTCAAGACCTGAAAAACTTCACAGATCGCATCGACGCGCCGGTGATCCACTTCGTCGCGCATAGCCTGGGCGGACTGGTAGTGCGTCATTTCTTCCATGAGTCCCCGCCACGACGTCCCGGCCGGATCGTCACGCTGGCCACTCCTCATCAGGGGAGCCGCGCGGCGGCAAAGCTGGCGTTGACGGGCTGTGGCCGTGCAGTATTAAGGAAAAGCCTAGAGCAGGGTCTGCTCGGAAATCTACCGGCTTGGGACGGTCAACATGAGATCGGCGCCATTGCGGGGAGCGCCAGCATCGGGTTGGGACGGCTGTTCGCGGAGATCGCTAAACCCAATGATGGCACCGTGGCAGTGAGGGAAGCTCTATTATTGAATGCAACGGATAACGTCGTGCTACCGGTGGCTCATTTCGGCATGCTATTGTCACGCCGCGTAGCGGAGGAG
>JBIMKC010000049.1:9143-13504 GCA_043673925.1 Chromatiales bacterium
TGGGCGAATATCCAGCATCGCAAGGGCGCGCAGGACGCAAAGCGCGGTAAGTTGTTCACGAAACTTATCCGCGAGATCACCGTCGCCGCCCGCATGGGTGGCGGTGGCGCCGGAAGCAACCCACGCCTGCGCGCCGCCATGGATGCTGGTCTCTCCAATAACATGTCCAAGGACACCGTCGAGCGGGCGATCAAACGCGGGACGGGAGATGTCGAAGGCGAGCAGTTCGAAGAAATCCGCTATGAAGGCTACGGCCCGGGCGGGATTGCGATCCTGGTTGATTGTATGACCAATAACCGCAACCGCACGGTGGCGGAGGTCCGCCATGCCTTTTCCAAAGCCGGCGGCAGCATGGGCACCGATGGCTCCGTCGCGTATCTGTTTAAAAAACAAGGGGTGCTGTCCTACCCCGAGGGCAGCGACGAAGACCAAATCATGGAGATTGCGCTCGATGCCGGCGCCGCCGACGTCGTGGTAAACGACGATGGCTCGATTGACGTCGTCACGGCCCCCGAGGACTTCGGGAAGGTCAAGGACGCGTTGCTTGGCCAAGGGTTAACCCAGGAAAACGCCGAAATCACGATGCGCGCCTCGACCAGCGCGACCCTCGACTTGGAGAATGCCCAGAAAATGACGCGTTTGATCGAAGCGCTGGAGGACCTCGATGACGTTCAGAACGTCTATTCGAACGCCGAGATGAGCGAAGAGATCTTGGCACAGTTGTAGAGGAGGACTCCACCGGCGCACAAGATTGCTTCGAGTTTAAACAGGGCTTGAAGCCAGATCGAGAAGCTCATCACGCGCGCCGCCACATTCCCGTAGACCCATAGCGTTCCCCGGCATCGGACAACACCGTTACGATGGTCCGGTAACGTCGGGACGCGGCGAGTGCGAGGGCGCCGTGCACGAAGGCCCCCGAAGACGGCCCCACGTAAAGACCTTGGCGCGCTAGCCGCACGCACATCGCCGCCGCTTGCTCGCTGCTCACGCGGACGCGTTCGTCGATGAGCGCTTCATCGAGGATCTTGGGAACGATGTCATCCGGATCGCCCAGCGGCTTGAGCCCCTCGATCCCGGGAAATCGCTCCGGGATCACCGCCAGGATATGCAGATTCGGATTGGCCTCCCGCAACCGTCTACCGGCCCCGGTGAGGGTGCCTCCGGTGCCGACACCGGCGACAAAGGCATCCGGCACGGCCTGCGCTTGGGCAATTAATTGATCGAGGATCTCGGCGCCGGTCCCATCGTAGTGGGCGCGCCAGTTGGCAGGATTACTGTACTGGTCGCAATACCAGTAACTCTGGGGGTACTCGGCGGCGAGCCGATGCGCTTCCTCCAGGGCGAAATCGTAGCCTTTGATGGGATCCGTAAGGATGAGCTCCGCCCCGTGCGCAACGATGCGGTCCAAGCGCTCGTGGCTGGCGTTTCCCGGGACCACGATTGTGACAGGTACGCCGAGCGCGGCACCCAACATCGCGTAGGAGATCCCGGCATTCCCCGAGGAGGAATCGAGCAAGCGCCGGCCGCCCGTGAAGCGTCCCGCGCGCGACGCCTCGACGAGCATCCGCGCTACCGGACGGTCCTTGACGGACCCCCCCGGATTGACCGCTTCGAGCTTGGAGAAGATCCGGACTGCGCGCGGTCGCTCGGGCGCCAGATCAAGCTCGATCAAGGGTGTGTGCCCGATCGCGGCCAGCAAACCCGCCGATTCTCTAAAATCTTCGGCTCGGCTCATGGGCCTCAAGCGCTCGCCGCGTGACAGAACTCCTCGTAATCCGCATAACCGGGAAACGCGGCGCCCTCGCCGCAATAACGGCAATTCCGATCGCGGGCAAGCTTGAGCTCCAAAAAGCGCGCGGCGAGCGCTTCATAATAGAGCATCCGCCCAATTAAAGGCACGCCGATCCCGAGTAACAGCTTGACGGTCTCAACCGCCTGCAGCAACCCGATCACACCGGGCAGTACGCCTAAAACCCCAGCTTCGGCGCAGGAAGGGGCCAGCTCCGGGGGAGGCGGCTCGGGATAGACGCAACGGTAGCAGGGACCTCGGAAGCGTTTGTCGCCTGGCCAGAAGACCGAGACCTGGCCCTCGAAACGGAACACCGCGCCGTGGACATTGGGTAAACCGAGCTTTACGCAGGCATCGTTAATGAGGTAACGGGTGGCGAAGTTATCCGAGCCATCCACGACGACGTCATGGCCATTTAGTATCTCCTCGACGTTGTGACGATCGAGCCGCTGTGCACGAGGCTGCACCGTCACCGCCGGGTTGAGGCTCGTGAGCGCCGCGCGCGCCGAGTCGACCTTGAGCGTGCCGACCCGCGCGTCGGTGTGCAAGATCTGGCGTTGCAGATTACTGCGATCGACGACATCGTGATCGACGATGCCGAGCGTGCCTATTCCGGCCGCGGTCAAATACAGCGCGGCGGGCGAACCCAAACCACCGGCCCCGATAAGCAGCACTTTGGAGCTTAGGAGCTTGAGCTGACCCGCTTCGCCCACCTCCGGCATCATGAGATGACGCGAATAGCGTTCCCGTGCATCGCGGTCCAAGCTTTGGGGCGCCTCGACCGGCAGCCCTTCGTTCTTCCAGCGCGTGAACCCGCCGCTGACCGAACGCACGTCACGATAACCGAGCCGGATCAGATCCTCGGCGGCGAAGAGCGAGCGCACACCCCCGTTGCACATCACGAGCAGTGTGTGTTCGAGATCAGGCGCCGCTTCCTCGATGCGTAGCTCCAAGAACCCGCGTCCAAGCCGGTGAGCGCGCGGCGGGCTACCTTGCGCGATCTCGTCTTGCTCGCGCACATCGATGAGGGCTACCCCGCGCTGTTGTAATGCGAACGCCTCGGCGGGGGTGATCTGCTTGATGCGGCCGCGCAAATCCATCAGCCGCCGTTCCTTCGCTTTCGGCTCACTTCCCCCGGCGACCGCCGGTATGATCGACAGTACACCGCCTTCGGGCAGTGCGGTGTCCAAGCCCTCGATCGCGTGCACGTTCTCCTGGCCCAAATAGATGTTCACAAACCTCCGGATCTGGCCTTCGGGGGTTAAAATCCTCGCCAGCACGCCTGGGTAGGCCGCGCCCAAGCATGCGAGCGCTTGCCCGACCGTGGCGCCCTCCACGGCAAGCTCCTCGGCGCCCGCCGTCAAGCTTCTCAAAGGCATCGGTATGCGCACGATCACGCTGCTCATAACGCCACGTCCTCCTCGTAGAATTGTCCCCCGCCAAGTCGCCAAGAGCGGATGGCGTTGATACCGTCGCGCGCAACCGAGACGATGAGGTAAGACCAACCTTCCCAGGCCGCCGCCCGATCGGTTTCCGAGGGTTCCGCCGGGTGATCGGGGTGAGAGTGCCAAACCCCGACGATCTCCAAACCGCGCGCGCGCGCATCGCGATCCGCCGCTAGCATCGCCTTCGGGTCCAGCTCGTAGCGATCGCCCGGCCGTTCCTGATTGAGATTGGCCGCCTGCAAGCTATCGAGCACCTCAACGGCACGGGCGCCCTGCCTGCCAATGAGTAGACCGCAGGTCTCATGCGGATATCCCGCCGTGACCGCCGCAGCGATGCGGTTTCTCATCGATTCAGGAAGTTTTATGATGGCCATCGGGGCATAGTATACGCCACAAACCCTGACCGGCCCGGCTCGCAGCCAGTAATAACCCATGACCCCGCGCACATCCCCCGAGAGCGAGCGAGAACTTTTGGCGTGCGCGGAGCGCTTGGCCGGCCGGACACTCGCCGAAATCGCATTGGACCTCAAAACGCGGTGGCCGAGCGATTTGAAGCGCGCAAAAGGATGGATCGGCGAGCTCATCGAACGTGCGCTCGGGGCCACGGCATCCTCACTCCCGGAACCCGATTTTCCGCGGTTCGGAATCGAGCTCAAGACCATCCCGGTGGATCGCGCGGGCCGGCCGCGCGAATCGACCTATGTCACCACCGTACCGCTCGTCGATAACGTCGGCCTTACCTGGGACGAATCATTGGTGCGCAAGAAGCTGGCGCGGGTGCTTTGGGTGCCGGTGGAAGCGGCCTCGGCGATCGCGCTTGCCGATCGGCGCATCGGATCACCCCTGTTGTGGAGCCCAAGCCATGATCAAGAGGCAATATTGCGTACCGATTTTGACGAAATCATGGAGATGGTATGCATGGGTCAGCTCAGCCGGATCTCGGCCCGCTACGGGACTTATCTGCAGATCCGGCCCAAGGCGGCGCATGGCCGCGTCCGCACCCGGGGCATCGGGGAATCCGGTCGCATGGTGCCAACCCTTCCGCGCGGATTTTATCTGCGCGCCTCGTTCACCGAAGAAATCCTGCGCACGCATTACGCGCTGCCCTGATTCACGGAGCTTGCCGC
>JBIMKC010000050.1:0-13134 GCA_043673925.1 Chromatiales bacterium
TCACCTCCCGAATCGTCGGGATCTTGAATAGGCCGTTTAATTGCTGCGGCCGGAAGGGGACGCGCTGCACGGCGCGCAGGGTCTTGATCTCGGCGAGGGTGAAGTCATCGGCGAACCAGCCTTCCTCCGTGGCCCCGTCGATGGTTTTCTGGGTCTTGCGAGCGGCGAACTCCGGGTGCTCGGCGACGTCGGTGGTCTGGGTGATGTTGACCTCATGGCGTGCGATCAACACCCCATCCTTGGTCGAGACCAGATCGGGCTCGATGAAGTCCGCCCCCTGCCGGATCGCGAGCCGATAGGCCCCGAGCGTGTGCTCGGGTAGGTAGCCGCTCGCGCCGCGATGGCCGATGACGAGCGGCGGGGCGCCTGTTAGGGTGGGAAAATCGCTACCCGCCCGGCACGACAGGGTGGTACCGAGGAAGAATGCGATAAACACGAACAACCGTGTTAATGATTTCATGCTGAGCGATCTCATGGTCTGGGTACCTGCAACTAAATAAACCGATCCTCGTTGTCCTTGCGCTGAATGGCGATCACGCAGGGGCGGGGTGGGCCGTTCAGGTTTCCTGCGATATTGCTCGGCCAGTTGCTGCCGCGGGACAGGGTGCGGTTCTGCGTGAACACCTGCCCGGTGAGGTCCAACAGCTCGATGGAGCGGTTGAGCAGGGCGCTGGCCGGCTCGACCGTCTGGTCGAAGATGCAGTCCTTGCTCGGGTGTTGCACGGCGAGGATCAGGGTGTTGCGCACGACGGTGGGGCCGGTCATCTCGCAACGCGTGGGACCGTAGGCCAGCGGGATGATCTCTCCGGCCTCGGGACCCTCGGTCGGGATGTAGAACAGCCAGTTGTTTCCGAAGACGCCTACGAGATTGGCCACATCGCCTGTGGCGGTGTGATCGACGGTCGTCGGGTTGTTCGGGAAGCCCTCGGTGAATCCGTTGTGCAAGCCGGTGGACATGTCGGTGACGCCGAAGACATTTCCGCGTTTGTCGAAGGCCAGGTTGTCGAGGGCCGCGAAACCGGAGCCGGGCGTCGCCCCGGCCTCTCCGCCCTGCTCGAGCCGTTCCCAGTGGAAGCTCAGGCTTTGGTCGGCCGGCCGGTCCTCGATGATCTTGTAGAGCCCGCCGGACTGCTGCGTGCCGTTCACCGCGTTGGTGGTCTTCGAGACCTGGAAGATGCGGGAATCGGGATAACCGGTGCTGCCCGGCGCCCCGTCGGTCATCGCCAAGAGCACCTCGCGGTGGCGGCGCGGATTGACCTCGAAATCCTCGGGCCGGGCGCAGGGTATGCCGCCGATCAGATTGGCCGCGAGGAAGGCGTCACAGAGGACCGCGCCCTGGCTCGTGTAATAGTCCGCCAGGGTCACCGGCCCTTCGGGTTTGGTGCCGCCCTTGGTCTTGTAGCTCGTGATGACCTGGGCCTCGGTGAGGCCGATCGGGGTAGTGATACCCTGGATGGTCACGGTCAGCGATCCGCCATCGGCGGTCTGCCCGGCCACCCCGTTGCGTTTGGGCAGGCGGGTATTGCCGTCGCGGGAGATGGATCCCAGGGCCGCGAGCTCCGCGGAGCCGAGCGCGGAAGGCACGACGGGGTCGAGCGGCGTCGTCAGATCCAGCGGGATCCAGCGCCTTGTTCCATCCGGATGGAATTTGGCGACAAACAGCGTGCCCTTGTGCAACAGCCGGCTGTTGCGTTTGTCCTGTGGATCGGTCAGCACGGAGCGACTCACGAACTTCCAGGTGTGGCCGCCGCGCCGGTCGTCGCCCATGTAGGCCAGGAGCCGCCGCTGGGGCCTGGCCCATAGGGTGATGTTCTCGTGCCGGAAACGACCGAGGGCGGTGTGTTTTCTCGGGCGGCGACCCCGCAGGGCCGGGTCGATCTCGACCATCCAGCCGTATTTCTCGCCCACCAGGCCGAATTCCTGGCCGCTCGTGCCCGCGACGTATTCTGTTTGGGTACCGTTGGGCAGGAGGTTTTCTTGGACGCCCATGTAGTCACTGGAACTACCCTGGAAATTCTCCTCGGCGGACAGGACCGTCTGCCAGGGGGTGGTGGCGCCCGAGCAGTTGAAGGCCGTGCCGATGATGCGCCTGCCCAGGCCATCGCTGGAGAGCGGGAATACCTCGCGGGCGGCGCGGCCGGTGGCCAGGACATAGCTCAGGTCCCCCTGCTGGCGGGGCGCGCCGCCCCAGGCGATTACCGCCTGGTAGCCGTCCGTGCGCTCGGCGTTGAGGGCTGGACCGGACAGGCCATGGAGGCGGCGGTTCCTGGGGTCAGACACGACCTCGAAGCGCGCCTTGCGGCTTGCTCGCGCAATGCGGATGACCGATCCGCCCTGGTTGTAATAAAACTCGCCCAAGAGCAAACGGCGCTCTGCCGGTGGCAGGCTCGCGAGGCCGGCCCCGGTCGGCAGGCTGAAGCCCAGGACGGCGAGATCGGTGGTCGGCTGCCCATTGAGCCCGGCCGCGATCCCCGGCGCGATACTCGATATGGGGTAGCTGACATACTCGTGGTTGACCCACAGATAGCCATCGTCGTCGCGCCCGCGGATGGGAAGGAACGCCGTGTAGTCGGCGTTGTAGCCCACATAATCGTCGGCATGCGGAAAAACCCGGTCGCCCCACTGCACGATCACATAACGCTCGTACTCGGGCGGTACCACCACATCATCGATCACGGTATAGGCGTCGAGCCGCGCACCCGGCGCGGGCGGTAGGGTGGTGCCGGCCCCCAGGCCGGTTGCGAGGAAGCTCGCCATGCGTTCGTAGATGGGCAAGGGATGAGGGAGGCGCACCGGCGTCAGCGCCAGCGGCAGCGCGGGCCTCCCGCCGCGCGTCGATAACAAAGCCCCGGCGCGCGGCGGTTCGAGCACGAATAGCGCGGCACCGGCTCCGAGGAATTTCAGGATCTGTCTTCTATTGAAAGTCAGGTTCGACATGTCTCCTCCTGGCGGCGGCTGGGACGTTGAAGGGCGTTCATCCGTTGTGATCCGCGGGCGATCGCGTCCTTGTGATCTGCCCGCGGTGAGCGGAATATTAGTAGTGGATTGTGACGACCGAGTGACCGCGTGGCTACAGGATTACTGGTGTGTGACATTCCTCCAGAGCGCGCTTCCCAGGCGAGCAGATTCTCGATTAAGGACACGAGGCCGCTGGCATCCTGACGCTCCGGCAACCTCAGTAGCGGCTGGCCGGTGCGGATGACGGAGCGCGATCAGCGCGCCTCCCGGTGAACCAAGGGCGGGGGAGCGCGACGAGGTTTGAGATCTGGACCTGTCACAGGACTGTCACACGAATTTTGTCTAATAAAAAGCCGTAGTGTTGTCTACGAGGAGCTTGCTATGACCACCAATATAACTATGAGACCAATATTGCTATGAACATCAATATAACGAAGGTTTTCAGACGCTTAGGCGCCACGGTGCTCGTTGCCGGTGCGCTGTGCGCGACCGCGGCTCGGGCCGAGCCGGTGATCCGGATCGATGGCTCCAGCACGGTTTACCCCGTCACGGAAGCCGTCGCGGAGGAATTCCAGAACGCCAAGAAGGGGGCGATCAAGGTGACAGTCGGCATCTCGGGCACCGGGGGCGGATTCAAGAAGTTCTGCCGCGGTGAGACCGACATCTCCGACGCCTCCCGCCCTATCCTCAAGGAGGAAATGGATGCTTGTGCCCAGAACGATATCAAGTACATCGAGCTGCCGGTGGCCTTCGATGCCCTGACGGTCATGGTCAATCCGAAGAATGATTGGGTTGACTATCTCACCGTGGCCGAGCTTAAGAAAGCCTGGGAGCCCGAGGCGCAGGGCAAGGTCCAGAACTGGAAAGAGATCCGCCCTGGCTTCCCGGATGCGCCGCTTGCGCTCTTTGGCGCGGGGGCCGACTCCGGGACGTTTGACTACTTCACGGAGGCGATCGTCGGCAAGGCCAAATCGAGCCGTGGTGACTACACTGCCAGCGAGGACGACAACGTCCTAGTCCAGGGCATCTCGCGCGAGAAAAACGCGCTCGGGTTTTTTGGCCTCGCCTATTATGTGGAGAACAAGGATAAATTGAAGGCGGTGCCGATCAAGCCCGAGGAGGGCAAGCCGGCGGTGTCGCCGTCGATCGAGACGGTCAATAACGGCACCTATCAGCCGCTCTCCCGTCCGATCTTCATCTATGTCAACGACCAATCCGCGAAGAAACCGGAGGTGAAGGAATTCGTCGAGTTCTATCTCAAGAACGGCGGGGAGCTGTCCAAGGAGGTCGGGTATGTCAACCTTCCGGATAAGGCCTATACACTGGCACTCGAGAATTTCCAGAAGGAAAAATTGGGGACCGGCTTCGGGGGAGTGTCAGAGGTTGGCGTGCTCGTGGAGGACCTCTTGACGCGGGAAGCAACTCTGACAGCCGGGGAGTGATTGGTGATGCGTGATCGGTCAGATATCAGGGGGCGTCGTCCGGCGCCCCTTGTTTTTCTGCAGCCCCCCAAGACGAACGGGATCACGCGCGATGCACAGCGATAGCGGATTTTCGCGAGCAGCGTCAGAGCTGGCTGTGATCCCAGCCCATTCGCGGTTTGCCCGCCGTCCCTTGCGCCATTGGCGCGAGCGCGCCATCGAGGGTATCCTATTCCTCGCCGCCTTCTCGGCGGTGGCGACGACCATTGCCATCGTCGCCATCCTGGTTTATGAGTCGCTAGGCTTCTTTGAGCATGCGCCGCTGTGGGACTTCCTGACCGACACCCAGTGGTCCATCCTGTTCGCCGAGAAGCACTATGGGATCATGGCGCTCATATCATCCACTTTGGTGGTGACAGGAGTGGCCCTGCTGGTGGCCGCGCCGCTCGGCACGATCATCGCCATTTACCTGAGCGAGTTCGCCCCCCACAAGGTGCAGGAGACCATCAAACCGACGCTGGAACTTCTGGCGGGGGTGCCCACTGTGGTGTATGGCTACTTCGCCCTCCTGCTCGTAACCCCCGTGCTGCAGAACTTCTTGCCCGATCTCCCGGGCTTTAACCGGCTGAGTGCAGGCATCGTGATCGGCGTTCTGATCATCCCCCAGCTGAGCTCCCTCAGCGAGGATGCCATGCGCGCTGTGCCCATGGCCCTTCGCGAGGCCTCCTATGCCATGGGCGCCACGCGCTTTCAGACGGCCATCAAGGTGGTATTGCCCGCGGCGATCTCCGGCATCGTGGCCGCCTACATACTCGGGATCTCGATCGCCATCGGTGAGACCATGGTGGTAACGGTGGCCGCGGGCCAGCAGCCCAACTTCTCCTGGAACCCCATGGAACCCGGCGCCACCATAACCGCCTATATCGCGCAGGTAAGCCTGGGGGATCTCCCCCACGGTAGCCTTGAATATCAGAGTATCTTCGCGGCGGGCTTAGTGCTCATGATCATGACCCTGACACTCAACGTCACGGGGCATCTAGTGCGTAGGCGCTTCCGGGAGGTTTACTGATGCCGGCGCAGGATGTCCAGGAGCTCCGGCAACTGGTTGCCCGGCGCAAGCGCTGGGATAAGGTCTTCGCCATCCTCGGGCTCCTGTCCATGATGGTGGGCGTAATGACCCTGCTTGCCCTCATCATCGACATGGCCATAGACGGTAGCGGGCGGCTGTCGTGGGATTTTTTCACCTCTTACCCGTCGCGCCATGCCGAGCGGGCCGGCATCCTCTCGGCTTGGGTCGGCACCGCGCTCGTCATGCTGGTCACCGCCGCGGCCGCGATTCCCCTAGGCGTCATGGCCGGGATCTACCTGGAGGAGTACGCACCGCGCAACTGGCTGACCAATCTCATCGAGATCAACGTGACCAATCTCGCCGCGGTGCCTTCCATCGTCTACGGCCTGCTAGCGCTGGGACTGTTTGTGTACCAGCTGGACTTCGGCGAGAGCATTCTTTCCGCTGGCCTGACCCTGGCCCTGATGATCCTGGCCGTGGTGATCGTGGTCACCCGCGAGGCCATACGCGGGATCCCAGCGGCCATTCGCGAGGGCTCGTATGCCTTGGGAGCCACCAAATGGCAGACTGTCAAGGACCACCTCCTGCCCTATTCGATGGGTAGGATCCTGACCGGCATTATCATTGGCATGGCCAGCGCCATCGGCGAAACCGCACCCCTCATCACCATGGGGGCGCTCACCTTTATCGCTTTCCTGCCGCCGGCACCGGTGGAGAGTGGATTCCCTTACCTGTCGTTCGACTGGCTGTTTGCGCCCTTCACGGTGATGCCCATTCAGATGTTCAACTGGGTCTCCCGTCCTCAAGCAGCGTTTTTGGAAAACGCGGCGGCAGCCGGCTTCGTGCTGCTCGGCATGACCCTCGCCATGAACGCCTTGGCCATCTGGCTGCGGTTTCGCTTTCGCAAGCGCAGCAACTGGTAGCGCGATGGACGAAACGCTCAATAAGCTGTACTTTCGCTCGCTCGTTGACAGCGAGCGCGAAGAGGCGCCGACCCCCGAGGCCCATGACCTGAGAAAGCTCAAGGCCGAGGCCAAAGGGTTGAGCTTTTACTATGGTGAGGTCGCGGCGCTCAAGGCGGTCAATCTGCCGGTCGCCGAGCACCAGGTGACTGCCCTCATCGGGCCCTCGGGGTGCGGCAAGTCAACGTTTCTGCGGGCTGTCAACCGGATGCACGACCTCTATCCCGGGAGCCGCTATGAAGGGGGGATCCGCTTCTACCCCGATGACATCGACCTGCTCGACAAGGACGTGGACCCCATAGAGGTGCGGATGCGCATCGGCATGGTGTTTCAAAAGCCCAATCCCTTCCCCAAGTCCGTATTCGACAATGTGGCCTATGGGCTGCGCGTGCGCGGGGAACGCAACCGGCGCCTGCTCGTCGAGAAGGTCGAGCAGGCGTTGCGCGACGCCGCGCTCTGGGCGGAGGTCAAGGACCGCCTGGACGACATGGCTTTCAATCTATCGGGCGGCCAGCAGCAACGGCTATGCATCGCCCGCGCCCTGGCCACCGAGCCCGAGCTCTTGCTTTTCGATGAACCCACGTCGGCCCTGGATCCCAATGCCACGGCCAGCATCGAGGATCTCATCCAAGGCCTCAAGGCGCGGGTGAGCATTCTCATTGTCACGCACAACATGCAACAGGCCGCGCGCGTCTCCGACTATACGGCCTTTATGTACTTAGGGGAGCTCGTCGAGTTCGCGCCGACCAAGACTATGTTCACCAACCCTTCTGATCCGCGGACCGAGAACTACTTGACCGGTCGCTTCGGATAAGGCGAACGGACGTCTCGAGGGCGATATGAACTCAGAGCAAAGTACACATACCGTGAAGCAGTACGACGAGGAGCTGGCTGCGTTGCGGCAGCTCGTGCTGGAAATGGGGGCGCTGGTCAAGGAGCAGATCGCTCAGGCCGTCGCCGCACTGGAGCGAGGAGATGTCGAGACGGCCGACCTCGTGATCAATCGCGACCACGAGGTCAACGGCTATGACGTCAAGATCGACGAGGAGACGGTGGCGCTCATTGCGCGCCGGCAGCCAGTGGCCCGTGACTTGCGGCTCTTGATGTCGTTGGTCAAGACGGTGGCGGATTTCGAGCGTATCGGCGACAAGGCGAAGAAGATTGGCCAAATGACGCTTCTGTTTAGCCAGCATGCCGCAAACCCGTTTAACGCCGGGCTGCTGCGCGATGTGTCGACCATGGGGAAGCTGGCTTTGGAGATGTTAGAAGGCGCACTCGACGCGCTGGCACACCTCGATGTGGCAGGGGCGGTGACCATCGCCCGCAGGGACCGGGAGCTCGATGCGGAATACCAAACAGCGTTGCGGTGCCTCGTCACCTACATGATGGAGGATCCGCGGATGATCGGCCAGGCGATCGATATACTCTTCGTCATCAAGGCGCTTGAGCGCGTCGGCGACCACGCCAAGAACATCGCGGAGTATGTGATATACCTTGTGAAGGGCAAGGACGTGAGGCACGTCAGCTTGGAACACCTTGCTCAGGAAACAGGCACAAACAACACGAGCAGCACGAAACATTCCCCTTAAAGTGTTCTGGCCCGGAGGTAGCCTGGGCGCCCGTCGGGTTGCGGCGCGCGGCGCTGGCCGATCGCTCCCGGTGGGACGCGTCTTGGCCCACTGTTGCCGGCGCGCCCGGTAGCCGGCGGCAGCCCGCAGGTTGTAACGATGCGCCACCGAGATCGACGCCAGCCGCGCGTAGCGGGTGGCGCAGCCGCGAATCCACTGTCATAACACCTTCACATACGACGCTTACGCTTTCCAGTTAGCGAGCTTGTCGAGCAGTGATAAGGCGCGCCGGGATCGTTGAATTCCTCTACCCCTCCAATTACATCCTCCAAACCAAAGGAAAAATAATGCGTATGAATCGTCTAGCGAGGACCGGCCAGTTATTGCTCCTTGTCGCGACCCTGCTATGCCCCATTCTCGCTTTAGCCGCCGCGCCGTCAATCGAATTGAAAGCGATCGGAACTTATGCGACTGGCACCTTCGACGATGCGGCCGCCGAGATCGTCGCACACGATCCGAAGACCCAGCGGCTTTTTATCGTCAATGGCGCCGCCCCCGGTATCGATGTCGTCGACATCGCAGATCCGACACAACCACGTTTGCTTTTCAGCATCAGCGTGACGCCCTTCGGCGTCACACCGAACAGCGTTGCGGTCGACGATGGCGTGATCGCAATCGCGGTCGCAGGCGAAATCACAACCGATCCAGGCACAGTCGCGTTCTTCGATGCCGGCGGTAGTCTGCTGAGCCAGGTCAAAGTCGGCGCGCTGCCCGATATGCTGACCTTCAGTCCCAATGGCAGGAAAGTGCTGGTCGCGAATGAGGGCGAGCCGAGCGACGACTACATGATCGACCCCGAGGGTTCCGTCAGCATCATCGATCTCAAGGACGGTGTTGCCAATGTCACACAGGATGACGTCGTGACCGCGCATTTCACCGCGTTCAATTCGGCCAACCTCGATCCGAGCATCCGCATTTTCGGTCCGGGCGCTAGCGTCGCGCAGGATCTCGAACCCGAATTCATCACCGTGTCGGCGGATTCGAAAACCGCCTGGGTCGTGCTTCAGGAGAACAACGCGCTGGCCATACTCGATATCAAAACAGACCAATTTGAAAAGCTGACAGGGTTGGGTTTCAAAAATCATGCGCGAGCGAAAAACCCGTTCGACGCCAGCGATAGAGACAACGCCATCAACATCGCCAACTGGCCGGTGCTCGGCATGTATCAACCCGATGGCATCGATAGCTTCAGCCATCGCGGCCGCACCTTTCTGATCATGGCGAACGAAGGCGATGCGCGCGATTACGACGGTTTCAGCGAAGAGGCGCGCGTCAAGGATTTGATACTGGATCCGGCCGCATTCCCGAACGCCGCCAACCTGCAAAAGGACGAGCAACTCGGGCGTCTCAACGTCACCACCGCCAATGGCGATCGCGATAAGGACGGCGATTTCGAGGAACTCTATGCGTTCGGCGCACGTTCGTTTTCGATTCGTGACGCCGACGGGAAATTGATGTTCGACAGCGGCGACGATTTCGAGCGCATCACGGTACAGTTTTTTCCCGATTTCTTCAATTCGGATCACGCCGAAAACGCGTTCGATAACCGCAGCGACAACAAAGGTCCCGAGCCCGAGAATTTGGTCGTCGGCAAAGCGTTCGGCCGCGACTATGCCTTCATCGGCCTCGAGCGCATCGGCGGCGTCATGGTTTACGACATTTCCGACCCGTACGCGCCCGAATTCGTGCAATACATCAACAACCGCGATTTCAGCGCCGACCCGGAAACCGCGGCGGCCGGCGACCTCGGTCCGGAAGGGCTGACCTTCATCGCCAGACGCCATAGCCCGATTCGCGAACCGTTGCTGGTCGTTGCCAACGAGGTCAGCGGCACGACGACGATCTACAAGATCGAGAGAGCCAGGTAACCGGGTAGGCCGCGCGCGGGTTTGCTCCGCGCTCATGGCCTTGGGCGCCGAGCTGCGCCACACTCGGGAGCCTACCGTACTGAGATTGCTCGGGGTACGCGGATCCGGCAAGATTAGAGGGTAAACCGCTCGCCGTGCTGCGCTGAGGGCCGGTATCCCGGTCGGATGTCCGGAGGTCGTCGCGTATCTCGGCGGACATCGACCATCCCAATGGTCTTGAGCTCGAGCCCTCGCCGCGGTTTGGCCGGGCAAGCCATGATCCTGGACGTGCGATAGACCCCATCGAGCGCGACGGTCGGAAATGTGCGGAATGTTAAGTCACGTCGACGTTCGAACCGAGGAATCAGCGTCCCTCGGCGGGAACCATGCTCTGTCTCGTGCGGGCGTAGGTGCTGTCGGCCGGCCGCGTCTATGTTTCATGAACTCACTCCGTTATTTTTGAAGGAATTGCGCATTACGGACACCCCAAGTGTACCGGCCTTTGGTGACACTTTGTTACTGTTAAGTTGGCATTTGATTACTTGTTGGTGAATAAAAAAGGTGGGACCGGGACGGGCAAGACAACCTCCGGTCTTTGCCCGTTCGCCTTCTGGCCTGAGTTAGAGATGCATGCAATTCGCGTAGTAGGTCACCGTGGCGGGCCAATCGGAGAAAATGCCCCGAAACACAGCGCCTCGGGCGGATAAACGGCCCGAAAGAGCCTCAGATCCTAGAGCAAGGACTCGCCTATTCGACAACTGGCGAGTCCGGGATAAGACACTAACAAGAGCGCACCGGGCCAAAGCGTAGTCATCAAACATTAATAAAGAGCGTCGATCCTTATAGCCTCGATAGAAAACGATCGTGGAGGTATTCATGATGAAGCGATTCGCTTTCGCGGCGTTGACCATGTACGCCGTGCTCGGCTTTGGTGCGTCGGCGGAGATCCACGACGATGAGAACGCGAAAAGGCGCCGGTTCTCGTTTGCATTGATCGGTGATTTGCAATACAACACGGCCGAGGAGACGACAAGCTTTCCGAATCTCAAGGCAGACATAGACGCGAAGCGCCTTGCCTTCGTGGTGCACGATGGCGATTTCAAAGGCGGACGGGTGCTCTGCAGCGACGCGCTATTTCAATCCCGCCATGACCTTTTCAATAGTTTCAAACATCCTTTCGTTTTCCTATTCGGGGATAACGAATGGACCGACTGCCATCGCACCCAGGACGCCGCGCATCCGGAGTACAGCGATCCGTTTAACCGCCTTGCGCTGCTGAGAAAGCTATTCCTGTTGGACCACGGCAATACGAGCCTCGGACGGCGGACGCTGGAGCTTGAGCGGCATAGCGTGTCGTTCCCGGAAATCGTGCGTTGGACGCGCAGCAACGTGATGTTTGTCGGACTCCACGTGGTCGGCAGCAACAACGGCCTGACCACGGGTCCAGGCTTGGAAAGCAAGGCCATCGAGGAATATCAAGCGCGCAACCGGGCCAATATCGAATGGTTGCGGGAGTCATTCCGTCGGGCGAAAGAGCATGGCGGCCCGGCAGTCATGATCCTGTTGCAGGCTAATCTCTGGGACACGATCCGCAAGAATGCTTTGTTTGGATTTTACGGACCAGCGCAAGGCAATCCCTATGCGGAGGAAGGCATCATTCCTGTCCTCGAAGACGAGGCTAGGACATTTGGTAAACCCGTAGTGCTGGTCCACGGCGACAGCCATTATTTCAGAATCGACAAACCGCTTCCGACGCCGGCGTTTCAACTCGATCCAAACGATTCGGCAGACGGCGAGAATCTCGGACCCTTGCCTTGGGAATCGAGCGCGCCGCGCTTGGAGAATCTCACGAGGGTGGAAACCTTTGGCACGCCCAACGCGCATTGGGTGAAAGTCACCGTGGACACGAAGGACCCCAACGTATTTCGATTTGAAGAACGCATCGTTGAGAGCAACCGAGCGACTCGGTAAGTGGCGGGGCTGTGCATGCAATGCACGCGGTGTCAGCTCGCCGTCCCGTTGACAGCATGGGTGTGGGGTTAAGGCCTTGCGATGGCCGACAGTCACCCGTTAGCAACATTCGCGGTATAGCTTACCGAGGTGAGGAATCCACTAACGAACGTTGCGTAGATCCCGAAGGAGGAGCATGTGAGTGATTTGGACAGGGTTCTTTACACACGGCGGCGCGCCTATGCGCTCCGAGCCTGCTGATTGCCGGTGTGGTAACGCTTACCGGTACTGCGCTAAGTCCCGCTGCTTTCGCGGCGGCCACGCTCACGGGGCGCGCCGTGCTGCCGGCCGAAACTTTCGCGCCTGGCCCGATCTCCGGCACGCTGCTGGGTGCGAATCCGATCAACGGTGTAACGCTGCCCTTCCAAAGCCAGCCGGTGCGGGGCTTCTCGGGCGCACTTGACCGCGGGGACGGTAGCTTCGATGTGATGGAAGACGGCTACGGGGCTAAGGCTAATTCCGGTGACTTCAATCTGCGCGTCTACCCGTGTACGGCCGAACTTCCATACGGCCGGTGGGGGGGGCGCACAGGTTGCGCGTGAAGACTTCGTGGAGTTGTCCGATCCCAAACGCCGCGCAGGCTTTGCCATCAAGAACGAAACGGCGCTGGGACGCACTTTGACCGGACAAGAACCATGAATTCCTCATCATCGAGCGGGACGGCGCTCAGGGTCCGGCGGCCGCGCTGAAGAAGCTCTTCAAGATCGATCTGGCCCGCATCGATGCTGACGGTTTCGTGGCTAAGGACGAAGTCGTGAATCTGCTCAATATCGCCGATCCGGCAGGTCTCTCGACCTCTGTTCCTTCGCCACGTCCCAATGACTTTGGGCTGGGCGATCCCTTCCTCTTTCCGTTCGTCACCATCGAGGATGTCGTGGTCCTGTCCAAACGCGAGCTGTTAGTCATCAATGACAACAACTTCCCGTTCTCCACCGGGCGCAATCCGACTTTGCCCGACGATAACGAGTTCATCCGCCTGGAACTGGATAGCACGCTCAATGTCGACGCTAATATTCTGCTGCGTGCGCCCTTGCTGACGGCGCGGGAAGCGCTACTGTCGAGCGTGCATCGCGCGCTCGCGAACGCCTTAGAGGATGCAGGGGAAGATGCCGAGCATGCGCTGTCACTCCTGCAACGCGCGAAGGCGATTATCGACGAGTTGGATCTGCGGGAGCTTGGACCACGGCTAGGTCGTCTTGCGGGCGCCGCCCAATTGATCGAACGCGCGATTGATGCGCT